>CAJWHN010000006.1 GCA_913041085.1 uncultured Flavobacteriales bacterium
AAGGTTCATCTGCTCTCATCCCGACTACATTTTTACTCCATTTTCTAAATGTTTTTTAAAAAATTCTAAAACTTAATAATGTTTTAAAGTTCGTCACTATCTGTAAAAGTATCGAAACTAACTTTTGTTGATTAAATTAATGGAATGGATTTCATATCTAATCTCTTATTATTTTAGAATTATTGAGCTTAAAAATTAGTATAGTAGGTTAAAAATTAAGGATTATAACGTTTTATGCTACAACCAATAGCTTTTGTTTTTGAAACTTCAATTTCTTTATCAGCAACTAAAAATCTTATTGCATCTTTTAAATAAAATTCTTTAACCCCAGCTGCAGATTCATAATTATCATCTATTGCACCTTTGTATACTAATTTACTGAATTCATCAAACATAAATATGTGGGGTGTTGTTTTTGCACCTAGGACATTTGCAAGTTCACTTTGCTCATCCAATAAATATTCAAAAGTATATCCCTTTTTTTTGGCATGTGTTTGCATAGCTTTAAATGAGTCAACCCCGTCTCTTCTATTGTGATTAGAATTGATGTAAAGCATATCCAAATTATATCTTTGACATAAATTTTCAATAATTTTATAGCGGTCTTCCCAAGCTTCAACAAATGGACAACTATTACTTGTAAAAATGATAATTAAACCATCATTATTTAAATGTTGTGAAACTCTATGTTCTTTTCCATAAATGGACATCATTGGGTGATCAATGTGAGACGTAGGAAAAACTTCACCAATTTCAATTGATTGAATGACTTGACTGTATGATGCATTGAATAACATCAAATTCAAGCTTAATAAAAAAATTATCTTTTTCATAATTACAAATTAACAATATTTTTTTAATAATAAGGTTTTTAAATTTTTTAGTAAAATTAAATATATTTTCAGGACAAGATGTTATAATTTAGTTTAATTACATTTTATAAGTTAAAATTGTTTTATGAAGAATCTTTTAATCTTTTTTTCAATATTATCGTTTTTTGTTTGTAGCAAAAAAGATGAAGATATCTCATCACTAAATATTTCAAATCAAATCGATTCAAATGACATTGACTTAACTGGAATTAGGATACTACTTTATAGGCACAAGTACTTTTAAAGCTAAATAGTTAAATCAATTAAAACCTTAATGTTATTTATTGAGATGATTTGCAATTTTCATTTTCACACTTATTGAATTTTAAATTGTAAAAGTGAAGTGCAACAACAGTTAAGGCAGGTATATAAATGAAATACTTTGGAACTATTGATAAACTGAAAGAATGTTCAAGAGTTGCAAATAGTAAAACAACCCAAGCTATCCAAAAGAAAACGTTTAGCCAAGGCTTTGTTGGTTTTCTAGTTGTAAAATAAATAGCTACGAATGAAATGATTAAAAATAGATAGTCTATCATTAGCCACCAAATAGGTGCGTTAGAACAACAAGTTGCAGAACATGCCTTAGCAATAAATATAAAGGGGGTTCCTATACAATGAATCATACACAATGAACTTGAAATGATTCCTATTTTATCGTAATGTAATTCTAATCTCATTTTTATTAATGCGCAACAATGTTGCAAACATAAAAATATTTTTTGAATACAAATCGATATAAATTTGTGTTTGGCTGTATCATAAATTATTTTTGTATTATTATATTCAACAATGAGTGCATTATTTTTTTATCTCTTTATTGCTTTATTTGTATCGTTTGTATGCTCATTAGCAGAAGCAGTACTATTATCCGTCCCTCAATCTTACTTAGCCACTATCAAGGATAAGTACCTTTGGGCTGATTCTTTTTTGAATTTCAAACAAAACATTGACAAGCCTTTATCGGCCATATTAGCTTTGAATACCATAGCACATACAATAGGAGCAGCAGGAGTAGGAGCAGAAGCTAGTAAACTCTTTGGTCATACTTCTTTAGGAGTAGTATCAGCAATTCTAACCTTATTGATACTTATCTTTTCTGAGATAATTCCCAAAACACTTGGAGCACTTTATTGTAAGAGTTTATCAAAATTGACTTTTTATTCTATCAAGTTTATGATGATTTTGACTTATCCTTTAGTATTTATTTCAATTAGAATTACACAACTATTTGCTAAGAAAAAAAATCAAATTATCTCCAGAGAAGAGTTATCTGCAATGGCAAATTTAGGATACGACGAAGGAGTTTTTTCAAAAGATGAAAATAGGATCATTCAGAATATATTAAACCTAAAAAAGATTAAAGTTTCCGAAATTTTAACGCCTAGAGTAGTGGTTGTTTCTGCTGACGAGAACTTAACAATAGATGGTTTTAAATCTCAAAAACAGTTTTTAAATTATTCTCGTATTCCACTTTTCTCTAATCAAAATGAAAAAATTACTGGCTATATTTTATTACAAGACGTCTTAAAAAATAATTCGGATAATAAAAATGTAAAAACTTCTTTAAAGGAATTTAAACGAGATATCTTAACCGTACCCAACACCATTAACTTATTTGTACTATTTAATCGCTTAGTAGAAAAAAAAGAACATATTTCTGTTGTTGTAGATGAGTATGGAGGACTTGATGGCATCATAACAATGGAAGATGTTATTGAAACTTTTCTTGGACTAGAAATAATGGACGAAAGCGATCAGGTTATCGATATGCAAAAGTATGCCAAGCAAAAATGGCTAAAAAAGAATGTAAAATAACTATATAATTAATAAATTTAAAATGGACACTCAACTTATATTGACATTAATTCTACTTGTTATCGAATTGATAGCCTTTGCATGGCTAATTAATGATTTAAATAAATCTAAAAAGAAACAGGATAAGATTATTGAATTGGAAAATCAAATCTTAAATCTTGAAGGTTCTATATTGGAGCAAGAACAAAATATTATTTTCGAGATAAAAGAATTGAAAGGAATACTCAATAATCAACAATAGCCCAAATTTATTTTGCTTCAGAATTTAAATATAGTAAAAATAAAACCCCTTATTGTTAACGCACTCAATTCAGTCCACAAAATAATTTTGTTTATTTGCTAAATGCAATACCAAATTTTTCAAGTTGATGCTTTTGCTAATGAGGTGTTTAAGGGCAATCCCGCTTGTGTGGTTTCTTTAAAAAAATGGTTGCCTGATGATATTTTGTTACAAATTGCGAAAGAAAATGCAGTTGCCGAAACAGCCTTTTTTATTCAAGAAGGAGATGTATTTCATTTGAGGTGGTTTACACCTGATTTAGAAATGGATTTATGTGGTCATGCTACTTTAGCAACAGCACATGCCATTAAATCCGAATTAAATTATTCGTCAGATAAAATATATTTTAAAACACTTAGTGGTAATTTATTTGTGTCTTTTGATGATGATTTTTACTATTTAAATTTTCCATCTAGAAAAGCGGATAAAACAATTCTTCCACAAGAGATAAAATCTGCATTAAATATTCAACCCAAAGAAGTGTATAAGTCAAGGGATTATATGCTAGTTTACGATAATGAAGAAGAAATACATAACATACAAATTGACAGACCTATTTTTGATAAAATAAATCTAGGTACTGGTGGAGTTATTGTTACGGCCAAAGGAAATATTTCCGACTTTGTTTCTCGTTTTTTTACGCCTCAAGCTACCATATTAGAAGACCCTGTTACAGGCTCTGCACATTGTACGCTAATACCTTTTTGGTCGGAATTACTTTCTAAAAAACAATTAACGGCTTTACAGATTTCTGAAAGGGGAGGAGTATTATCTTGTGAAAATAATGGTGATAGAGTTTTAATTGGTGGTCAAGCAGTGGTATTTTCAAAGGGTTGGTTCACTATTTAAAGTGCTTTTATTATCTTTGCTACTCAAATACATTTATGATGAAAAATATTTTCTTATTAACACTGACTTCTTTTATTTTACTTACTGTTGCTTGCGAAAAATCTGAGGATATTGGCACAGAAATTATTAGCAATGATGCTATAGAATTACGTTCTGAACTTCAAGATGAAGGATACATTGAAACAATTGTTGATTCCATCAATAAACAAGAATGTTATTTTGAGGAGTGGAAAAAAACAGTTTTGACTCCTGTATCAGGCTTAATAGAGTTTTATGATACTGATAGCAATTGGGTTGCTACAATTGATTTTGGTTCAGGAGAATGTGACCAATGGGCTACAAAAACTTGGGATGTAAATTTTTTTCCAGATAGTCCTGAAGGTGAAGAAAAATTTTCTGTCTTTTCATTCTACAAAAAAGAAAAGTAAACAACCTATACCACATTTTTTAAAAAGTGAGCTTCACAAGGTTATTTTTTTGAAATTTAATCTAATTAAAATTCAACTCTATATTTTGTGTTCTTACAACAAAAAATTACTTTATTTTTGCAACCATTAAAGTTGCGTAGGATTTTTTGCGATTTTATTTTAATAGTTCAGGGTGTAATTTTAAATGATAAACAACACTTCAAATAGTAAATTAGGTAAGCGTCTCAGCTTAATGAATCGTTATTTTAAAATAACGCAATTTTATTCTTTCATTAAGAGCACTGCTTTTAAAGGAGCAATTGTTGCGCTTATTTTTATTTTACTGTTATTATTTGTTGATACCTTTGTTGTTGATATAGGCTCTTTACTTACCAATCTAGTTGAGACATGTTCTCCATTTGTTATTTTTTCAGTTTTTTTAATATCGGAGTCATTTTTAGGTTTAATACCTCCAGAAATATTCATTGCATGGGCGTCTAAATCCTCTCACTCTTTTTTAAATCTATTCCTTTTATCTACCATTTCATATATTGGTGGTATTATCTCTTACTTCATTGGTAGTAGACTATTTCTAATTCCAGCTGTCAAAGATCATATCGAACATAAAATTGCCAAGCACATTGTTAATTTAAGAAAGTGGGGTGGTATCTTTGTTTTCCTTGGTGCAGTTTCTCCTCTTCCTCATTCAATAGTTAGTATGGCTTGTGGGCTTATTAAGTATAATTTCAAACACTATTTATTGTGGTCCTTATTTAGATTTGCAAGATTCATTGTTTATGCTCTAGTCATCTTTCAAGTTTTTGATTAAATATCTATAATTTTTTTATAAATTTATTTTTAACAAAGTGTTAATAATACACTTTTCAAAACGTCAATTATGTATATATTTTTAATAAAAAAAATTATGCGTTTAAGAATCTAACTATTACTAAATTTTAATGGATAATAATTCTTATGGGCAAGGTAGAAGTAGTAAAGACTATCAGGTTTCTGCTAAAATTGTTTTTTATTTCACCTTTGTAATGCTTTTTATACTTTTTCTATAATCAAAAAGGGTTTTTATAAATAAAGTATAGCTAGTTTATTACAATTTTACTCCTGTTTTTATTGTTTTGAGATTTTATTTCTAAAATATAGACTCCGCTTGAGAGCTCATCTTTTCTTACGTTCAATTTTCTTTTATCTACATTTTTATACTCTCTTACTTTTCTTCCTTTTGTATCTATGATATAAATCTGTAAAATATTGCTTTGAAACTCTGATAAGTCTAATATGGCTTGATTTTTAAATGGGTTTGGATAAAGATTCATACTAATTTCTTTATATGTTTCCTTAATATCAACTTTAGATTGAAAACTTATATCGTTTGATAGTATAGAACAGCTATTAGTTGTAATTTGTAATTGATATATTCCACTAGTTGGTTGAATCAAAATACTATCTGTAGAAAATGGTATGCCGTTTTGATACCATTGATACAAATAAAAGTTATTTGATGACATCACATCGGAATAAATATTATTCTTGTCAGAATATATCGAAGCTGATATGATATCCTCGCATTTTTCGAAGTTAGCCTTAAATTCTTGGTAGTCGTTTAAATTAACAAATAGATTACCTTCTTCAGAAATTATGTTATCATCTAAGTCGGTCCAATGGGTAAAGGTGTAGCCGCTGTCTGCAATAGCAGTAAGACTGATTTCACAACCGTTATAGTAGACACCTTCCCAAGGAAAGTTTTGCAAGGACAAGGTGTTTAAATCAATTCGTCCTGAATTACTTGGAAATACATCTAAACTGACATCTACCATACCTTCAAGGTTTAAAGTATTGTCTAAAAAGTATCGTGCTGTACTCACTCTATTTGAATAATAACTCAAGATGTTATTTATGCTATTTTCCCAAGCTGGCATAGAGCTTATAGTACCGTTCATATTATTAGAGTTTTCCCACCTTTCAATATGTCTTGGCATAGCATTATACATATCGTTTTTAATAATGTTAGCTTTTTCTTCTGCATTTTCAAGAGATAGCGTAGTGTTTATCAAATCTGCATACCTATTGCTGAATTGGCACCTGAACTCTTGATTTTGCAATACCTGATTAAAAATTTGCGAGTGATTATTGACATAGGCTGGGTTTATAGCATATGCTAAGTAGTTATCATAATAACTTTGCCCAAAGTATCCTAGCGCTCCATCTGTATCATACAATACATAACTCCATTTACCATTTTCTGTTTGAGGTCTCCATAGTTTGATATTATTAGCACCCCATGCAATTCCTAACCAATCCATATTTTGAATAAAGGTTTGAATGATGAAGTAATCCATATAGTTATCTATATTCCACAAGGATGAAAAAAGCTCATAAAATCCATCGCTTTCAGGGTCTTCATTCATTATTGAGAAATAGGTATTGTTTGCATTGAAATCACTTCCTGTTAGTACACCAAAAGAGTTTAATAAATCAATACTATCGGAATTGAAACCATAATTATCTTCGATGTAATGCTCATCAATTTTTTCTCTTATTCCATATACTCCCCAGTATTCTCCATTTAAATAGGCTATACAAGGGTGATAAGCCATATAATTAACATTTGTTTCAGCGGCAATTTTTGAAATTAAAGCATCTTGTATTTTATCTGTCCACGTATGTTGTCCACCATTTCTCAAATTGAAATTGTTGTAGCTTTCAATGTGGCTTTTAGAAGGTATAATTGCCTCTTCGAGTCTTCCTGTGTACTTAGACTTGAAATCCAATCTGAATGATTTTTGTGGTTCTGCTCTGGACCAACCTCCATGTATTTCTAAATCGATACTTTCTTCAGCTTTTTTAGACTTATTTTCGTCAAAATATTCTATTCTAGAAAATCGAGACCAAGGCTGCCAAAAATTACTTCCGTAGTAGGGATAATCTACACTAGGGTTAGCACCAGAAACGTATATACCACTTTCTTCACTCCACAAGTTAATAGGGTCTGTATGAATTGAAAATACTGGCAGTTGATGGTTGTCTTCTTCAAAAATGAAAGTTCTGTCATTTAGTTTAGAGGGTAGTTTATTAGAAGAAAATGACCGAAAGGATAGTATGGTATTTTCATTTATGTTGATAGCTTGTGTATAGGGTATATCATTTATTGTTGGTATGCTTCCGTCAGTAGTATAGAATACAATTGTATTTGCTTGAGGTTCTATTATAATAGTTTGCTCATTATCATACCAGCCTGATTCGATATTCAAACTTGCTTCGCTAGTTATGCCTAAAAAACAAATACTTGGAGCATTGGTAGAGTTTGGAGTTGTAATATCGAAATAGCACCATTGATTTGAGCCGTCAGGATATTTGCCCATAGAAAGACCAAAATATAAATCGCTTGTGATAAATGTACTATCTATAATTTCGCTACCATTATATAAGGCGATATATTCAGAAGGTGAGAGCTTGAAATTAGTGTGGTAAAATTCGTTTAGGCCGTCATTAAATTGTGTATTCTTTCCAGAGGCAAAGAAAGTAATGCGTTGGTAGGGCATCAAGAGAATATCAGGTAGCGGCCATTTTTCGAGTTCATTTAAATTATCAGTTAAATAAAAACCAGATAAATTCTCAGCTTGATTGCTATTGTTATAAATCTCTATCCAGTCACTTTCTATATTGTTTTCATCGTATATGCCTTTGTGGGCTGAAAACTCATTAATAACGACTTGGGAATAGGAATTACCATAAATTATTAGTGATAATAATATTAAGAATCTTTTCAGTATAAGCATTTAAAAACGTTGACTTGCACCGAACATGGGTATGATAGCCCCATCTAGTAATGAAGACATAAATAATTGAATATCAAATGTTTTTGCTCCAGCACCGTTTTTGGCACTAACTCGATTAATTTTTCTGTAATACCTAACGCCAGGTCCGCCTAATGCAATAGGTTCATCGCTTCCAATATTTAATAGCCAAGCTTCAAAGATTAAAGAGAATCTCCTAGAGGTTCTAGTAACTCCACCAACATTCAATGCTAGCCTATCAATGGCATCTATATCACCATTTGATATTTCTTGAAGATTATAGCCAAATCCTAGAGATAAATTTTTCTCTTTACTTCCAGTAGTTAATACAGTATAAGGTAAGTTTACAAAAGAATTTTCATCACCACCTGTAACATTAAATAAATCACCTACCCAAAAATATCCGAATGCAGCATTCAAATTCTTTTTTAACTCTTGGCAGTATTTAACATTTAATGAAGTTGGTAAACCAATAAAAGTTGTACCAAAGCCTACGGATAAATCATCGGATATTCCGTATTGCATTTGCCATAAAAACCAGTAGGAGTGACCATAATACCCTTCTCCTTCATCAAGTCCAAAGGCTGATGGAGAGAAAAAATATCTAGTGTCGTGTAAGTTAGGAAACCAATATTCTCCGTTAACAATATTGTTTTCATTGGCCTCGTGTACCTGAGCTACCATTACTCTTGGTAAATACACTTCATCATTCAACAAGTCTTTTATCCAAATATTACCTTCTTTACTATAAAGATAGTTTCCGATTATTGTTGTTCCATCTCTAAACTCAAAAATGTATTTTTTATCCTTTAAAAGATCTTGAGCAAAAACAGAAGAACAAAATAGAAATGTAAGTATTAGTGAGAAAAACTTCATAAGGTAAGCTTGTTGTTACTTACCCAAAGTTATAAATATATATCAATTAATCTGTACTTATCTGAGCAAACTTATTTCTCCCATAAAGAAGTGTGACTTTCCTATCATATCTATGACATCAATACGATAAGCATAAACGCCGTTTATAGCATTTTTTCCGTCCCATTCATCTTCTATATCATTGGAATTAAAAACTAGCTCTCCCCAACGATTTACTATACTAATGGTAAATGTTGCTATGCCATATCCTTTACATCCAAAAGCATCGTTGATTCTATCACCATCTGGCGTAAAAGTATCAGGTATATACAGCTCAAAATTGGGATGTATAATAACTTGTTTAGTAATACTATCCGTACAGCCAAATTCATTAGCTACAAATAACTTAATATCGTAATTGCCAGCACTTTCATAATCGTGTTCAGTATCCATATCATAATATAGCTCAGTACTATCTCCAAACGACCATTCGTAATAATTAGCAAATAGCGATTGGTCATTGACATAAATAGTAGGCTCATTGATAGACGTTTCTCTAGGATAAAGGGTAAATTCAGCCTGTGGTCTATTCCTTAGTAAAAGATTGAATTCTTCAGAATTTTCACCATTACAGAAGGCATCCTTCAGATTGGATACTCTATAATAGCCCAAATCTGAAATTAATAGACTTTGTTGTCCATCGGACATATCCGAATAACTTAAAATAGTCTCATTGTTTAACTCTAGCTCATAACTGAGAGGACTAATTCCAGTTGTAATTATGTTTAACTGAATATTACTATCGGCAAAGCATAAAAATTCATCAGAAAAAATGTTGACTTGAGGTTTGTAATTTAAGATAAGCAAAGATGTGTCTGACGAATAACAATCTTCCAATTCAGCTCTTAGGTATAAGTTGATTTCTTGATTGTTTAAATCCTCATCACTAAACACATAGTCTGTAAATGGAAGGTTTTGATTTTGAAATGTTCCATTTCCACTTGTTGTCCAAAGATAGGAACTAGCGTTAGTAGAACTTCCTTCTAGAATAACACTTTCATCCTCACAGCCATAGGTTGTATCCTCCAAAATATTAATGTTGGGTTGTTCCAAAAAGTTAATATTCACTGATGAATTAGATTCACAGCCAAAGGCATTGGTTTCAGTCCAAGTAAAGCTATTCACTCCATAAAAATCATTAATGATATCAGTTGTTGGAGAATTTACCGACGTTAGGGTAGCATTGTTAGATGACCAGAATCCAAGATTCCCATTGTCAATAGCTTGTAATTGGTATTCTAGTCCACATACATTTGTGCTTGCTCCTGCATATGCAGTAGGGTTAGCATGAATGATTACTTCTACTGTGTCTTGATTAAAACAATTATAAATGTTATTGGCTGTTACTATAAATTCATATTGTCCTACTTCTGGATTGAAAGGAATATCGTTTTGAACTCCATTATTCCAAAAGTAGTTTACCCCTCCGTTACCATTTAGGGTAATAGATTCTCCAAAACAAACTGCTGTATCATTACCTGCATAAATATTAGGAAGAGGGTTGATAATTTGCGATATGGTAGTTGGGTTACTCACACAATTATTTTCTGATGTTTCTGTAATATAAACGCTTGTAGTCCCTAATGAATAAGGAATTTGATAAACTTCAGATTGTACAATCAAATTACTTAAAGCTAAATTACTATACCATTGAATAGTAGAATTTTGTTCCTCCGGTAATATGGTGATTGCATTTATAGTTTCATCAGCACAATATTCGTATAAGTTCGTAGTATTGGGATTGCTAGGAACGAGGTAAACCTCAACATTTTGTTCACTTGAGCTTGAGCATGAGGATAAGCTACCAGGGGTAGAATATTCGATAGTATATATACTGCCAGATGTGGTGTTGCTAAGCTCACCATTAATGCTATCTATAAGAGCTCCATCAGGATTATTAGTTAATGAAAACTGACCTGCTGTAACTCCTGTAATCACGGCGTTATTGCTACTTCCATAACAAAAGTTATCTATTGTGAAACTAGCGTCTTCAAATGGTAAAACACTTAAATTTTGAGTAGATGAGTTTGGGCAATCCCCATTGGTTTGGTACATTATTTGATAATCAGCACCAATATTAGTATTTGATAATTCACCATTTATAGGATTTATAGTTGTTGCATCTGATGAGTTAACAAGTGAAAATACACCATTTTCAAGTCCAGTAATCGTCGCTGAGTTATTAGAGCCTTGACAAAAGCTTTCAACACTAAAAGAGGCATCATCCAAATTTATTACAGAAAGATGAAATGTATCGGAACGTACTTCACAATCACCAATATCCCCAGTTAGTACGTAGATACCACTATCAGCTTGAGAAATAGAACCAAAGTCATAATCATTACCTGTGGCAGTAAAGCCATTAGGTCCTTCCCACGAGTAATTTACATTTGTTAAAACCTCACCACTTAGCACTAGTGTTTCTCCTTCACAATAGGATTCTGTAGATGAAGTGATATTATGACTGAAGGTATTGTAATTACTAAAGTATCCATACCTACTTGATGACTCACGTCCCATTATGATACCAACGTGAAAAAAATCTGTGCTGTTAGTGATATTCGAATTTTCTAGTATTTCAACATATGTTGGGTTAGAAATAGAAGCGAATTTCCATTCTCCATTAGTATTAGGTACATCGCTAAAGTCTGCTGCTGTTATCAAATTAGGGTTTCCATTTAATGAAAAGTCATCTTCAGCACCTGATTTTACAAGAAGGTTTAATTTAAAAAATGGGTTGTCTAAGGAGCGAATAAAAGACACATCTTGAGAGCCTGTGCAATTAATAGGAGGTAAGATAGCACCACATACTTCTGAGCCATAACCTGTCATGTGTAAAGCAATAACTGGACTAGAAGTTGAAAAGTAAATAGCATCATTGGGTAAGCTTAGTTCATAGGTTTCTCCGGTATTAATAGTAGAAAGAATATTTCCCCCAGAGGTTATGGTAGTATTATCTTCAGAGGCAGTTATATATATTTTATCATCTAGAGTAAGTTGACCTTTGATGCCAATGTATTCTTGCCCCATTTTGTTGACTGATATGAGTTGATCGGCAAGTAAATCGTAATTATTTCCACCATAATAAGATAGACCAAGTATGGAGTCATCACTTATTGTAACAGCTATAGGTTTATCACTAGCTATATGAGTTCCACTTGGACGTAAAAAAGAGAGAGTACTTGCTGAACGTAAAGAATAGGTTTGCCCTCTGTTTAAAGTGATAGAAAATGTAGTGTTTGCAGGATAGCCAACTAGGTTTTGAGTGGGTGTAATTTCTATTGTGGTATTATCTTCTGTAGCTACGATGTCTATACCAGCTTTGCTTTGGGAATAATAACTATTTAATAAATTCTGAAAAGGAGTGTAAAACTCAGTACCTAAAGCATTATTTCCTTTTAGAGAAAGTAAATCAGGATTATTGATAGATGCTTCTTCATAATATGCAGTAATAGGTACAGTAGAGCTGATATAAATACCGTAGTTAAGAATTTGATTGACGGGTTTATTTTCAATGATGTTTAACCAATTAGTAAGATTAATAGATTGTGCGTCATTGGCATTAAGACTAACGGTTTGTTCTGGAAAGCCTGCGTTGGCGGGTTGAGTAATGCTAACAGTGGCAGGGCTGTCAAAGGAGGCGAAGCGCAAGTATATTGGGCTATCACTATGACCTGCCCACACTTCAGGAGCAACAAACCAAAAGGCAGTATCGGTTTGTGCATTTGTTTTTAGAGCAAATACACAATACAGAAAGAATAAAAATAAAAAATACTTTTTCAAGAAATGCCTTATTTGATTAAGTGTGATTACTACACAAATTTATTAAAACTAAAGTTGTTTTCAAATCTTTTTCTAGTATAGTATATCTTATAAAAATGTTGCAATTTTTAGTTTTAAAAACTAATATTGACAAATAGATTTTATCAAAAAAATTATGTTAAAAATTAATTCCTTAGAACAATACCAATCTGACTACAAAAGAAGTGTTGAAAACCCTGAATTATTTTGGGAAAGTATAGCTGTTAGTTTTGAGTGGAAAAAGAAATGGGATAAGGTGCTGGACTGGAATTTTGACGAGCCAAATGTCAAGTGGTTTGATGGAGGACAGTTAAATATTACGGAGAATTGTCTCGACAGACACCTAGATAGCATTGGTGATAAAGTTGCTTTTCACTGGGTTCCTAATGATATAAGCGAAAAAGGAAGAAAAATAAGCTACAGAGAATTACACGCTGAGGTGTGTAAATTTTCCAATGTTTTATCAAGAAATGGTGTTAAAAAAGGGGATAGGGTATGCCTTTATATGCCTATGGTTCCCGAACTTGTTATTGCTGTTTTAGCTTGTGCTAGAGTAGGTGCTATACACTCTGTTGTTTTTGCTGGATTTTCTGCTCAATCACTTTCTGATAGAATTAACGATTGTAATTGCAATCTAGTAATAACTGCTGATGGAGCATTTAGAGGTGCTAAAACAATTGATTTAAAATCCATTGTTGATGAAAGTTTATTGACTTGTTCTTCTGTTAAAAGGGTTATTGTTTTGGAAAGAACAAAAACAGAGGCTTCAATGCTAGAAGGTCGTGATGTTTGGTGGCATGATGAGATGCTAAATACGTCTCCAAATCATCAAGCTGAGACCATGAATTCAGAAGACACCTTATTTATCTTATATACTTCGGGTTCTACAGGAAAGCCAAAGGGTGTAGTTCATAGTACAGCAGGATATATGATATATGCTGAATATTCATTTAGAAATGTTTTTCAGTATCAAGAGGATGATATTTTTTGGTGTACCGCCGATATAGGTTGGATAACAGGACATTCATACATTATTTATGGCCCTCTATTAGCTGGTGCATCTAGCATAATGTTTGAAGGAGTGCCTACTTATCCTAATGCAGGACGTTTTTGGGATATTGTCGATAAATACCAAGTTAATCTTTTTTATACTGCTCCAACAGCTATACGTGCTTTACAAGCAAAAGGTTTAGAATATATCAAACCTTATAAATTAGATACTTTAAAAGTATTAGGAACCGTCGGAGAACCGATTAATGAAGAAGCTTGGAATTGGTATAATGATGAGATTGGAAAAGGTAAATGTCCTATAGTTGATACGTGGTGGCAAACAGAAACAGGAGGTATTCTTATTTCTCCTTTAGCTGGTATCACACCCCTAAAACCTACTTATGCTACTTTACCATTGCCCGGTATTCAGGTTTGTTTAGTTGATTCTGAAGGATATGAAATTTTGGGTAATGATGTGTCAGGAAATTTATGTATTAAATATCCTTGGCCGTCTATGATAAGAACTAACTATGGTGACCATGAACGTTGCCGACAAGTGTATTTCTCGACCTACAAAGGAAAATATTTTACTGGTGATGGTTGTAAAAGAGATGAAGATGGTTATTATAGAATTACGGGTAGGGTAGATGATGTCATTAATGTATCTGGTCATAGAATAGGAACTGCTGAGTTAGAAGATGCTATCAATACTTCTGATAAAGTCATTGAATCTGCTGTTGTTGGTTTTCCACACCCAATAAAGGGTCAGGGTATTTTTGCTTTTGTTATTTCGAGTAGTAGTGATAATGAAAATTACATTGAAGAAATTAGAGCACAAGTCACGAAAGTTATTGGACCTATTGCCAAGCCAGACAGAATCCTATTAGTTGATGGCTTACCAAAAACACGTTCTGGTAAAATTATGAGAAGAATACTTAGAAAAATTGCTTCTGGGGAATTCTCTAAAATGGGAGATACAAGCACTTTACTTGACCCTGCTGTTGTTGAACATATTTGTGATGTCTATTCACAAGAAAAATAAATCGTTTTTTATATAAAAAAAGCCCCAAGCATTTAGCTTGGGGCTTTTTAATTTATAAGATTTCGAATAGCCAAAAATCCAAATAAACAAAGTAAATTTTTTTAAAAAATAATCATTTAATGTGTTTTTTACACTTATTCCAATACTTGAAAAAGCTAGGAAAATAACCCTTGACAGGAAATATCCAATCTCTATCTTCCTCTGTTCCTTCATAACAATGATTTTGAGGATGTTCTTTATAGTAAATATGACTTTCTTTGGTAACTTTTTTTAATTCCTTGAACTCGCCAACAAATAATTTTATGCCATTAATATTTTTAGATAAGTTTAACATAAATTCCATTGATTTTTTAGAAATCGGGTAATTTTCAAAAACAGATGGTTCGACAAGAAGAATTCTATTCGCATCAACATTTATTTTCCATTGTGGGTCGAGGTTATAAAAGTTATATATAAATGTAGGCTTATTGGTGTCAATTTTAATTTCTTCAGTCATTTTGGGCAGAGGTGTAGTCAGTTTTAAGTCCTTAAGTTCTGCTAATTCATTGGGAATTTTTAAATCATTAAACTGATGGTACTCAATATCAAGAAAAGTATTTTTTTGAGAGGTATAGCAGTATTTGTTGATATTGTTCTGATTAGCATAATACAATTTATTACTATTGCTACCGCATACCCATTGCCAACTCAAAGCATTACTTGCCCAATCTGCATCTAACAAATGATAATACATCCATTGAGCAGGTAATTTCCAATGAGACTTAGCCACATTACAACAAAGTGATGCTATGTACATACGCAGGTGGTTGTGTATGTATCCACTTTCATAAAATTCTATTATACTATCATCTATGGCTTTTATAGAGGTTTTTCCGTCAATAATAGCTTTTGGTATAAGGTGATTTTTAACCTTTTCTTGCTTATTTTTTAAATCAAAATTGATTAGAGTGCCTTTTTCTATCCAAATTTGTTGCCAATAATCTCTCCAAGCTAATTCTTGTACAAATTTTTCGATTTTATAAAATGGATAACTTTGAGCCATGACATATTCAAAAACTTGTTTGGTAGAAATGACACCTCTAGAAATATAAGGTGATAATTTACTGACATCTCCATCAATAAAATTACGATTCTTAGCGTATTCAACAGGTTTGAGTAGGACTAACTTCTGAAGTATTTGTGAGAAGTCTGTATGCATTTTGTAGAACTATAAAGTTAAAAAGCTATACAAAAATACAGTTTTAAGCGATTGCATAACTAAAAGCTGACTATAAAAACCATTTATTTGTTTCTATTTCCTCTAAAAGCTTGATACAATTTTTCTTTAATTTCTTCTTCCATATCCGCTTCTGCTTGCAAGTAGCCTTCTTTTCTACCAATAATCATAGCAATAAAAATAGCTTCTCTAAGATTATGACCTTTTTGAAGAATTTTCATCATAGCGTCATAGGTATATTCTGTTTCATCAGCGATTTGTAGAGCACGCTTTTCAAATTCTACTAATTCTTGTTGGTCGCATTCTAACAGATGGCATAGCTTTTCTATTTCGAAGGAGCTCAGGTGTTGTATTTTACTTGGAATATTCATAATTCTTAATTTCTATTATAATTCATTTCAAATATTATGCCAATGTTAAATTATAGTCAAAATGTCAGTTAGATAGAACTTCATAAATATTTGTTATTAATCAAAAGAATAGATTAATGATTTTATGGAAGTTATTTTTTTTAACTAAATTTGATAAAACTTAATCTAATAAACCAATGTTCAAAAAAGTTTTACTATTTCTACTTTTTTCGCCATTTATTTTAAAAGCTCAAGACTGTATCGACTCAACAGCTATTGACCCGGGTTGTATTTGTTTTTTAATCTATGATCCTGTTTGTGGATGTGACGGTGAATTGTATAGCAATGCGTGTGAGGCCACACAGTGTTTTGGTGTTACATCATATGTTTCGGCATACGATACCAATGGGAATATAATAGATTGTTCTTCAGTATCCTCAGATAATTCTATTTGCGACTCTATTAATGTGGATGTAGAATCATTTAATTTTGTGTCAGATGATGGAGAAGCTTCTTTGACTATAAATATGTCCACCTTCTTTACTTCATCAGATTTCTTTGGTTATGCAGGTTTTGTATTTTTAAATTCCGATGGAGAAGAAATTGCTGAGGAAGGTATGGACGCTGGAAATGTGTATGGTTTTGGTGCTAACTACAGTGATACGAGAACATTATATTTTGAAGAATTTTTTAGTATTCCTTTTGAAGGAAGCTTGTTGCTTTATGAAGGATTTTTTGCTGGAAACCCTGAGCTTGCATGTTCATTTCCTATTAGCTTTGGTCTTGATGGTTCTGGTATTTCTTTAGAGGGACAATATCATTTAGCCGAAGAATACGATTATGTGGAGTTTACTTCTGATTCTTTATTTGTTTATGACTTTGAAGAAGATATGGAATGCTACGAGTATATTGCCTTTAGTTATTTAGCATCAGACTCTCAGTTAGTACTTACTAGTATAGAACTTGAGGAGCAAATTTTGTTTGATTATGAATTTTCTGAAAATAATATAATGCTAATGACTACTGAAGATAATATTTTGTTGGATTACACCTCTTTTGATGCTTCAGAGTGGGAAGAGTGTAATGAAGATTCTACAGACTGTATTATTTCTAATGTATTTGCTGAGGCAGGTGAATGTGATAGCTTAGGTTATTTTATGGTTGATATAGAATTTGATGTGGAAAACCCTATTGCTTACACCTTTACTATTCAGGGTAATGGCACGAATTACGGTTCTTTTGAATATGGAGAGCCCTTTTATCAATTAGGACCTTTTTTAGGTGATGGTGAGACCGAATATGAGTTTGCTATTACAGACAATGAGGATTCAGAATGTTCTGACTACTACGTTTTAGGAACGGTAAGTTGTGATGTTATTTCTAGTATCACCAATTTCGAAATATCAGACAAACGACTTTTATTCATCAAGAATATTTTAGGTGAAACGGTCAATAAGCTAGAGCCTAATAACCCATACATCTACTTTTATGACGATGGTAGTTTTGAAAAGAAGATTATTTTTGTACAGTAATTTTTTTTTGAGCACCCTTGTTAAAATTTAAGCATTTCATAAAATCTGACGATGCCGCTTGGATAACATTTATTCATGGAGCTGGTGGCAGTAGTACCATTTGGCACAAACAGGTCAAAGTGCTAAAAGAACATTTTAATTTATTACTCATCGATTTAAGGGGACACGGTATGTCGAACGACCTTCCTGTAAACACGGACTATTCTTTAGGTTTTGTGGTAGACGAAGTGGTTGAAGTTATTCATCATTTAAGCATCAAAAAATCTCATTTCATTGGAGTTTCATTAGGAACAATTATCATTACTAAGATTTCTGACCTTTATCCTAATATTGTCGATAAGGTAATACTAAGCGGTGCTATTACCAGCTTTTCAACTCGTACATTATTTCTTTTAAGAACAGCACAGGCGATAAAGGGGTTTACTCCTAACATCATTTTATACCGTTTGTTTGCCCTAATTATAATGCCTAGCAAAGAACATAGAGTTTCTAGAAGAATATTTATCAATGAGGCCAAAAAGATTAAGAATAGAGCCTTTAAAAATTGGCTGAGATTATTGCCTGAAATTAAGCATACTATTGACGATATTTCTAAACTCAAGCTTTCTAAACCTACCTTATTTATTTCAGGAATAGAGGATTACCTTTTTGTGCGACAAATTGAAGAATATGTAAAAGATAAGTCCAATTGTTTTTTAGAAAAAATAAATAATTCAGGACATATTGTCAATATTGATCAATACCAAACTTTTAATAAATTTGCATTAAAATTCTTAAAATAATCATGAAAAACTTTATAATCCTAATTAGCTCAGTTCTGTTGTTAGGCTGTAGTTCAAACTCCCAATCATTCATCAATTTAAACCCTATTGAATTCCAAACAGCTATTGAAAAAGAAGGAGGCATTATTTTAGACGTTAGAACACCGCAAGAGGTCAGTAGTGGTGCCATAGAAAATGCCAGTACAATAGATTTTTACGACCATAATTTTGAGCGAAAAATCAGCAAAATTCAAAAAGATAAAACCGTCTATGTTTATTGTAAGAGTGGAGGTAGAAGTTCTCAAGCTGCCAAGTTGCTAGTCAAGTCTGGACAAGCCAAGGTGGTCAATTTGAGTGGAGGAGTTATGGCATGGCAAGCCACTCAATTACCATTAATACGAACTTCCAAAAAAGAAGATAAATCCATTCAGGAGTTATCCATTTCTGACTTCGATACTATGCTTAGTCAAAATAATTTAGTGTTAGCAGATTTTCATACTTTATGGTGTATGCCTTGTCGTAAAATATCTCCTATAATAGACGAGCTAAAAGAAGAATATGTAAGCTCGGCGCAAGTCCTTCGCATTGATATGGATAATAGTGAATTACTAGCAGAATCTTTTGAAATTAAGGCTGTACCAACTCTAATACTATTTAAGAATTCTAAAGAAATATGGAGACACACTGGCTTAATAAGTAAAGAAGAACTGACTCAGCTATTGGATTCTCACCTGTAGTTTAGTCTAAAGTGGAGCTGGTGGGAATCGAACCCACGTCCAAACAAGGAACTTAAGCGCTTTCTACATGTTTATTGCTTTTTGATTGTCGGGAAGGGTAAGGAAAAACACAACCATACTCCAACCTTATCTTCTTAAATTTCGCTTTTTAGTCGAAGCACTAAAAAACTAGCCCAATCTTTTTATGATGCTTCATATGAACAAAAGCGCTGAGCCTTCTTTCATTCGGAAGCAAAGGCGTCCTAAATACTATACTTAGGCAGCCATAGCGTAGTTATACTCGCCATTTAAAAGTGTGTGAATTGATATTTACGAGCCAACAAACAACGCTCGACATGCTTACGGTTAACTTCATCTTGTAGTCAAAACCAGTCAGCCCCAATAACTAAAGAACGATTAGCAAAAATACAACTTTTTACTTTGATTTAGCCGAATTTATAAAAGGCTATCTTTTATAGATAAAACATAAAGATATATACGATGAAATCAGATTTTAAAGATATAAATGTAGAAGAAAATGACGTTCCATATGCTTAGGAATATGTTAGTTTGTTAGTCAAACAAACAAAAATAGATGCCTATGAAGCGGTTAAAAATTTTTTAACTTCAAAAGAAGCGATTTTAAATTATATGCATAAAAGAAAACGTAAGCGCTAGTTTTATTGTTTGGTATATAAGTTTTTTATTGCATAATTTCTCTTAATTTTGAGCTATGGCTGAAATCAAAATTGGAATACTTAAAGAGGGTAAGACCCCACCAGATAAAAGAGTGCCTTTGACACCTATTCAGTGTAGGGATTTGATAACTCAATATCCAAATCTAAGCTTGGTGGTTCAAAAAAGCTCTATTCGTTGTTTTGATGACGAAGAATACGCTAATTTAGGTATTCAACTAGTAGATGATGTATCCGATTGCGATGTGTTATTTGGTGTAAAAGAGGTTGTAAAATCAGAATTAATTGAGCGTAAAACCTACTTCTATTTTTCTCACACTATTAAGGAACAAAGCTATAATAGAGTCTTGTTGCAAACTATGATTGCTAAAGGAATTTCAATGGTGGATTACGAAACCTTAACTCATGCAAATGGCAGACGTATTCTAGGTTTTGGTCGCTATGCTGGGGTTGTGGGCTGTTACAACGGATTTTTAGCTTATGGAAAAAGAACAAAACGATATTCTTTGAAAGCGGCTCATCTGTGTCATAATCGATTGGAAATTGAACAGGAATTGCAAAAAGTGGATTTGCCAGCTGTTAAAATTATTGTTTCTGGTAATGGTAGAGTAGGGCAAGGGGCATTAGAAATAATTAAGCAATTAAATATTAGAGAAGTCAGTAAAGAAGAATTTGTATTACAAAGTTTTGACGAGTCTGTCTATGTGCATTTGGATTTTTACGATTATAACGAACGAATTGATGGTTCTGCCTTTTCGAACAAAGATTTTTTCTCAAATCCTCAATGGTTCCAGTCTTCCTTTATGAATTATGCTTCTTGTGCAGATATCTTCATTGCTGGGCATTATTATGGTAAAGGTTCTCCATTTCTATTTACCAGAGAAGATGCAAAGTCCTCAGATTTTAAAATACGTACTATTGCTGATATTTCTTGCGATATTGATGGTCCAGTAGCCTCAACTATTCGACCTTCTACCATTGCAGAGCCAATTTATGGCTATAACCCTCATACAGAATCTGAAGATGTCTTTGATAAAGATGATGTAATAGCTGTAATGGCTGTAGATAATTTACCTTGTGAGTTGCCGAAAGATGCTTCTGAAGATTTTGGTAATGCACTCATTCAACATGTCTTTCCTTGTTTGCTTGGTGAAGACTCAGAGCAAATTATTGCTCGAGCTACAATTTGTGAGAATGGTGATTTGAAAGCTAACTACGAGTATTTAAGAGAATACGTCAATACTAAAGACTAAATCGATTTTAAATCGGCAATAGTTTGTGTAGGGTTTTCAGATTTGAAAACAAAACTTCCTGCTACCAATACATCTGCTCCAGCTTCTTTCAAGAGGGGTGCGTTACTAGAGTTAACACCGCCGTCAATCTCGATTTTAGTAGAGGCATTTTTACTTTGAATTAAGCTTTTCAATTCTCTGACTTTTTGATATGTATTTTCTATAAATGATTGACCGCCAAAGCCAGGGTTTACTGACATTAAACAAACCAAGTCAATATCTTGAATAGTGTCTTTTAACAAGTCTACAGAAGTATGAGGGTTAAGTGCCACTCCTGCTAGCATACCTTCTGCCTTTATAGCTTGTAAAGTTCGGTGCAAGTGAGTACAAGCTTCATAATGTACCGTTAAGATATCTGCACCTACTTCTTTAAAGGTTTTGATATACCTATCTGGATCTACAATCATCAGATGTACGTCCATTGTTTTTTTACTGTGCTTTTTGATAGCTTTAATAACAGGCATACCAAAAGATATATTGGGTACAAAAACACCATCCATCACATCGATATGAAACCAATCGGCTTGACTTTCATTAAGCATTTCACAATCCTTTTGAAGATTGGTAAAATCGGCAGCTAAAAGTGAGGGTGCTATTAAATGTGACATAGTTATTAGATTATTTTGTGCAACAAAGTTAAAAAAAAAGAGAGCCGAAGCTCTCTTAAGTTTATCCCAAATAGGTTTTTAATATTTTACTTCTAGAAGTATGTTTCAGTCGGCGAACAGCTTTTTCCTTAATCTGTCTCACTCTCTCTCTAGTTAAGTCAAAGGCTTCGCCAATTTCCTCAAGAGTCATAGCGTGAGCACCATTCAAACCAAAATAGGCTTTAACCACTTCACCTTCTCTAGGTGTTAGTGTAGCTAAAGCTCTTCCGATTTCTTGTCTTAGTGAATCAATCATTAAGCCTTCATCTGGATTAGGACTATCTTCACTACCGATGACATTATACATATTACTGTCTTCTCCTTCTACTAATGGAGCGTCCATAGAAACGTGACGACCAGAATTTTTCATAGCCTGTTTGACTTCATCTTCAGACAAATCCAATTCTTTAGCCACTTCCTCAGCTGTTGGAGGTCTTTCCAATTGTTGTTCCAATAAGGCGTAAGCTTTATTGATTTTATTGATAGAGCCAATTTTGTTTAGTGGAAGTCTTACAATTCTAGACTGCTCAGCTAATGCTTGAAGAATAGACTGACGAATCCACCATACGGCATAGGAGATGAATTTAAAACCACGCGTTTCATCAAAACGTCTAGCAGCTTTTATCAAACCAAGGTTTCCTTCGTTGATTAAATCAGGAAGTGATAAACCTTGATTTTGATATTGCTTAGCTACTGAAACTACAAAACGTAGATTGGCTTTGGTAAGCTTCTCTAAAGCCATTTCATCACCTGCTTTGATACGTTGAGCTAATTCGACCTCTTCTTCTGCAGTAATAAGGTCTACACGACCAATTTCTTGCAAGTATTTATCTAGTGAAGCGGTTTCTCTGTTAGTTACCTGTTTGGTGATTTTTAGCTGTCTCATTTTGTAAGTTAAAATTAATAATTCGGTTGTTCTAGCATTCTTATACGCTGTAAACAATCAAAGGTTACAACTATTGATTATTTTTTTTCAGGTTTCGGTAAAAGTACTTTTCTTGACAACCTTAACTTACCAGATTTAGCATCAATTTCAGTTAATTTAACTTCTACTTTATCGCCTTCTTTTAAAACATCTTCAACGTTTTCTACTCTTTCCCAATTGATTTCAGAAATGTGTAATAAACCGTCTGTTCCTTTGCCAATATTTACAAATGCACCATAAGGCATAACAGAGCGAACAGTACCTGTATAAACATCTCCTACTTCAGGAGTAAATGTCAATGCTTTAATTTCAGAAATAGCATTATCCAATAACTCTTGAGTAGTTCCTAAAATTTCTACCTTTCCTTGATTATCGATTTCCTCGATAGTTATTGTGGTGTCGGTATCAGACTGAAGTTGTTGGATAATTTTTCCACCAGGTCCAATTACTGCTCCAATAGTATCTTTTGGAATAAACATGACATGTATTTTTGGTACATGAGGTTTAAGTTGAGCTCTTGTTTCAGAAATAGTATCCGTTAATTTACCTAAGATATGTAGTCTTCCAGCGTTGGATTGTTCTAACGCTTGAGTAAGGATCTCATAAGATAAGCCTTCAATTTTGATATCCATTTGACATGCAGTAATACCATCTTTAGTACCACATACTTTAAAGTCCATATCACCTAAGAAATCTTCATCTCCTAAGATGTCAGATAATACTGCAAAATTACTGCCATCAGTAATTAATCCCATAGCAATTCCAGAAACAGGTTTTCTTAGTTGAACACCTGCATCCATTAGTGCCATAGTACCTGCACATACCGTTGCCATAGAAGACGAACCATTAGATTCGAGTATGTCAGAAACTACTCTTACTGTGTATGGGTTGTCTTCATCAATCATTCTAGATAAGGCCCTTTGTGCTAAGTTACCGTGACCTATTTCTCTTCTGCTTACTCCTCTAATTGGTCTTGCTTCACCTGTAGAAAATGGAGGGAAATTATAGTGTAGATAGAATCTTTCAGAGCCAACTTGGGTTACACCATCAATTCTATTCTCGTCCATTTTAGTACCTAAAGTAACTGTTGTGAGAGATTGTGTTTCTCCTCTAGTAAATAGAGCAGAACCATGAGGTCTTGGTAGATAATCTATTTCACACCAAATTGGACGAATGTCAGAAGGGCTACGGCCATCTAAACGAACATTTTCATTAAGTACCATATCTCTAACAGCTTTTTTCTCCGCTTTCTTGAAGTAAGCACCAAGCATAAAGCTCTTTTCTGCTAATTCTACTTCAGAAAGTGTTTCTTTGAAAGCGTCTTTAATGGCTTTGAAGTCGTTGCTTCTAGCGTGTTTTTCAGAGGCTTTTTTTGCTACAGCGTAGAATTTGTCATAGCAATATGCCATTACATTATCCTCTAATTCTTTATCGTGATTCTCGTGAGAGTATTCTCTTTTAGTTTCTGTGCCTACTGATTTAGTTAGTTCCAATTGAACAGCACAGTGGGTTTTGATTTCATCGTGAGCAAATTTGATAGCCTCTACCATTTCTGCTTCAGAAATTTCGTCCATTTCACCCTCAACCATTGCTACGCTATCTGCTGATGCTCCGATAACCATATCAATATCTGATTCTTCTAATTGAGCAGGGGTAGGGTTAGCTATTAATTCGCCATTGACACGACCCACTCTAACTTCAGAAATAGGACCATTAAATGGTATGTCAGAAACTGCAAGTGCAGCAGATGCACCTAAACCTGCTAGCGCTTCTGGGCATACGTTTTCATCGTGCGAAACTAGTGATAACATAATTTGTGTTTCAGCATGGTAGTCACTAGGGAAAAGTGGACGTAGTATTCTGTCTACTAATCTCATTATTAATATTTCGTGATCTGTTGGTCTAGCTTCACGCTTTAAAAATCCTCCTGGAAAACGTCCATCTGCGGCGAATTTTTCTCTATAATCTACGGTAAGTGGTAGAAAGTCTACATCGTCTTTGGCCTCTTTGTTAGATACTACAGTAGCTAACAGAACAGAATTACCCATTCTCAATTCAACTGAACCATGCGCTTGTTTAGCGAGTTTACCAGTTCTTATTTCAATGGTTCTACCATCTTTCTGTTCAATTTTTTTTAAAATTTCTTTCATTTTTCTTTGTCTATTTACATACTAACGGATTTATACACAAAAAGGCAATTGAAAAATTGCCTTTTGCGTATTGTCCGCTTAGAAGATACCTTATCTTCTTATTCCTAAATCTTTGATTAGCGCTCTATATTTCTCGATATCTTTATTCATTAAGTAATCCAGAAGACCTCTTCTCTTACCGACAAGAAGTTGTAGCGAACGCTGTGTGTTTTTATCTTTTCTGTTATTTTTTAAGTGAGCTGTTAGGTAAGATATTCTGTTGGTAAATAAAGCTATTTGACCTTCAGTTGAACCTGTATTTTTTGAGTCACCGCCATATTTTTTAAAAATGGCGTCTTTTTCTTTAGCAGTTAAATGCATTCTATATTATTTTTTATATCCTAAAAATTGGTCTGCAAATATAGAAAAACTTTTAAATAAAGAAAGATAATTCTCTTTATTTCTAGGAAGTGTACATATCTAGTAACAGAGAGACTTTGGATTTAAGGTTTTTTCGTTCAACTATAAAGTCTAAAAATCCGTGCTCTAAAACAAATTCAGAGGTTTGAAATCCTTCGGGTAAACTTTTACCAATTGTTTCTTTAACTACTCTAGGACCAGCAAAACCAATTAGGGCTCCAGGTTCAGCAATATTGACATCACCTAACATAGCAAATGATGCTGTTACACCACCTGTTGTAGGGTCGGTTAATAGTGAAATATAGGGCAGTTTAGCTTGTGCGAGCAAAGAGAGGTTAGCTGATGTTTTTGCCATTTGCATCAATGAAAAAGCGGCTTCCATCATTCTTGCTCCTCCAGATTTTGATATCATCATGAAACCACACTTTTGCTTGATAGCATGTTGTATAGCTCTACTGATTTTTTCTCCAACAACAGCACCCATAGAACCTCCAATGAAATTAAAGTTCATACAGGCAATAACAAGTGGTTTGCCTTCTATTTTACCAAATCCTGTAGTAATAGCATCTTTAAGACCTGTTTTTTCTTTAGACTGAATAAGTCTGTCTTTGTACTTTTTGGTATCCTCAAATTTTAAGGGGTCTTTGGATTCCATTTTAGAATCTAATTCCTTGAATTTGCCGTCGTCAAAAAGAATTGCAAAATAGCGGCTGGCATTTATTCTTTCATGAAAGCCACATTTTTGACATACGCTTAAGCCTGATTCATGCTCTTCGGTTGGTACTATATGTTTACACTTAGGGCATTTATACCACAATCCTTCTGGGATTTCCTTTTTGTCATTGGTGGAAGTAGTAATGCCTCCGTGTATTCTTTTAAACCAACCCATTTTGTTTATTTCAAGGTATTAACGTTATTTAAATCAGCAAAGGCTTGATTGAGACGAATTTTGAAGGCTTCTTCGCCTTTTCTTTGCCATACTCTAGGGTCGTAATATTTTTTGTTTGGAATATCACTACCATCAGGGTTTCCTATCTGACTAGAAATATAATCTTTCTTTTCGTTCATGTAGTCCCTTACTCCAGAGGTAAAAGCGTATTGAAAATCTGTATCTAAATTCATTTTGATGACGCCATATCCGATAGCTTCTCTAATATCTTCTACAGAGGAGCCTGAGCCTCCGTGAAATACAAAATTAACTGGATTTTCTTTGGTGCCAAATTTCTCCTTGATGTGTATTTGAGAGTTTTTAAGAATTTTGGGTTGTAAATCAACATTGCCAGGCTTATAAACGCCGTGAACATTTCCAAATGCAGCAGCTACTGTAAATTTATCACTAACCTTCATTAACTCTTCGTATGCATAGGCTACTTCTTCGGGTTGAGTGTAAAGTTTTGAACTATCTACGTCAGAATTATCTACACCATCTTCTTCACCACCAGTAATGCCTAATTCAATTTCCAAAGTCATATCCATTTTGCTCATTCTTTCTAAATAGCGTTTACAGATATCAATATTTTCTTCTAATGGTTCTTCGGATAAATCTATCATGTGTGAGCTATACAATGACTTACCATGAACTCTATAAAAATCTTCACTGGCATCAAGTAGTCCATCTATCCAAGGTAAGAGCTTTTTAGCACAATGGTCGGTGTGTAAAATAATTGTAGCACCATATAGTTCTGCTAATTGGTGGGTGTGCATAGCACCTGAAATACCACCTGCTATTGCTGATTGATGCTTATCGTTTGACAGCCCTTTTCCAGCAAAAAATTGACTTCCTCCAGCTGAAAATTGAACCATTGCTGGAGAGTTATTATCTCTTGCAGCTTCCAAAACAGCATTAACACTACTTGTGTTAACTACATTGATTGCTGGTAATGCATACCCGTGTTTTTTAGCATGTTCAAAAATCTCTTGCACTTCGTTTCCTGTGGCTACGCCCGCTTTTATCATCTTAAAATTAAATTATGTTAGTTATTAGGGCAAATGTATTAAATACTATTTTTTATTGAATGTTTCATAAATATATTTTTTTACTTTCGGCTTAAAGTTTTAAACACAGAATGTTAACTAAAAATCAAATTAAATTAATTCGTTCATTATCTCTTAAGAAGAATAGGCAAAAACACGGTTTATTTATTGTCGAAGGGGAGAAACTAGTAAATGAAGTCCTCAGTTCTGACTGGGAGGTAGAGGGTATCTACGCTACAAAAGAATGGTTAGGAGAAAATGCAACAATCATTTCTAATAACGATTTAAGTAGGATTTCATCTCTAAAGACGCCAAATAAGGTAGTAGCCGTGGTTAAAATTAAAAAAGGTACATTGGATATTAATAGTAATACAGTTTTAGCTTTAGATGGTATCAAAGACCCTGGCAATCTTGGTACTATTATACGTCTTGCAGATTGGTTTGGAGTTGAAGATATTATTTGTTCAAATGACTGTGTAGATTATTTAAATCCTAAAGTGGTTCAGTCAAGTATGGGTTCGTTTACTAGAGTTAATCTTAATTATACAAGTTTAATGGATGCATTCAAAAAATATTCTGATTACAAATTGTTAATGACAGTATTAAATGGCACTCCACTTAGCGAAATGACAAATGCTGATAAAAAGATTGTTGTGATGGGTAGTGAGTCTAAGGGAATTAGTAATAAGATTTTAGAATTAACAAGTGATAAAATTACTATTCCTAAATCTAAATCTTCAAAGGCCGAATCATTAAATGTATCTGTTGCTGCAGCAATTATTCTTTCTGCTATTTAAATTTTTTGGTGTACTTAGCCAATAAGCCTGTCCATTTACAAGATTTACAATAAAAACGCTTAAAACCAAAAATACTGAGAGTTAGTGTGTTAATTTGTTTGTCGTATATTTTGCTTTTATATCTGTCTAGAGGGTTACTGCAAATAGGGCAACAATTACTGTAAGTTTTGTTTTTTAATCTAGACTTGTAGAGTTTTAATCTTAGAGTACACAAAACTAAAAGATATACGAAAATTAAAAGAATAAATAAAGCAATGAAATCCAATTGGATAAAGGTTAGTGTTAAAAATACATTATTGCTAACTTAGGTAAATTTTTAATGACTTCAAATTTTTTCAGCTACTTTTTTTCCATCTATTGCAGCAGATACTATTCCTCCAGCATATCCTGCACCTTCACCGCATGGGTAGAGTTTTTTAATTCTTATGTGTTGAAGAGTTTCATTATCTCTAGGAATTGATAAGGGAGATGATGTTCTACTTTCTAAGCCAATAATATTAGCTTCATTGGTTAAATAGCCTTTCATTTTTTTTCCAAACACTTTAAAACTATTAGAAAGTGAATGAGCTATACTTTCAGGTAAAATTTCATGTAAAGGTTGGGATAAAATTCCTGGTTGATAAGATGTTTTATTTAATTTATTGGATATTTTTCTATTGATAAAATCAACCATTCTTTGAGCAGGAGCAACTTGTAATACAGGCGTTATTTTACACATACTTTTCTCTAAAGCCATTTGATAAAATAAGCCTTTCAATTCTCCATATTTTTCATATGGTGTCAAGTCTTCTTCTTTTACCTCTACTACTATTCCCGAATTAGAAAACACAGAATCTCTTTTAGATGGTGACATTCCGTTGACGACTATTTCGCCGCTATTTGTCGCTGCGGGAACAATAAAACCACCTGGACACATACAAAAGGAATAAACACCTCTATTATTTGTTTGTGTAACTAATTTATAAGATGCTGGAGGCAGGTAAGGCCCTCTTTCAGAGCACGAATATTGAATTTGATCAATTAAGCCTTGAGGATGTTCAATCCTTATACCCATAGCAAATGGTTTGTTTTTGATTTCTATAGATTTTTTATCTAAAAGTTTAAAAATATCTCTAGCAGAATGACCTGTCGCTAAAATGGTGTTTTTGGCCAATACTTTATCGTTGTTTTGTAAGACAACACCTTTGATAGTGTTACTTTCTATTATAAAGTCAACAACTTTGGTATCAAAATGTATTTCGCCACCATGAGACAAAATAGTTTCCCTAATATTGGCAATAATTTTGGGTAATTTATTGGTTCCTATATGAGGTTGAGCTTCTATAAGAATGTCTTCCTTGGCACCATGAAATACTAAAGTTTCTAAAATATCAATTATTGAACCTCTTTTTTTAGAACGTGTATATAATTTACCATCCGAATATGTGCCAGCCCCACCTTCTCCAAAACAGTAATTTGACTCTGGATTTACAATATGATTTTTATTAATTGCTGCAATGTCTCGCCTTCTACTTCTTACATCTTTACCTCTTTCAAAAATAATTGGTTTTTTACCTCTTTCTAATAAGGTTAGAGCAGCAAAAAGTCCCGCTGGTCCTGAGCCTATTATTATTACTTCTTCAGAATTAGAAACATCTTTATAATGTTTTTCAATTTTCAGTTTTTCTTTTATTTCTTTTTCAAAGATTTCAATTCTAAGTTGAATTTTAACTTCTTTCTTTCTGGCGTCAATTGATTTTTTTAAGATTTTCCATTGGGAAGGCTCGATGTCACTTGAATTCAATTCCTTGCAAATGTGATTATTTATAGAATCATCAAAAGCAGCATTTTCTGGGCTGAGTGTTAAGGAAAGTATTTTAGACATCGTATGTTGTTTTATTCAAATGTAAATGATATTGAAAAACCTCTTGTTTTCATTCCTTTTATTGAACGACTATAAATACTACCATCATTAACAACTAAATTTGTTAATCCAAAATTAGCTTTTAGTTCGGGAGAAAACTTAAAATAGGGTAGGTAGAAGTCTAAGCCCAATCCAATTTCATATAAAAAATCATCTTTTTTAATTTTCACAATTTCCAAGCCTTCATCATCAATATTTCGCTGAGAAGCTAAGTCCAAAGAATACTTTAAACCTGTCATTATATATGCTCTGCCATTATTGTATCTTGAAGATTTGTACTTTATGCTTACGGGAAATTCAATAAAAGTAGATTCAATTTTTTTGTTTTCATCTCTTAGAACAGTAATATCATTTAAGGTGTAAAATATTCTTCTTTCAGCCAATGATAATGTTGGTATAAATCTAAAGTCTAAATTGTTTCCGAGCCTCATGTTACTGACTACACCAAGATTAAAGCCTTTTTGATTTTGAGATTGAATTACAAACAATTCATTTTCAACATTAGAAACAGTAGTGAGTTTAAAGTCTAGAGTATTTAACCCAATTAAGAAACCAAAATGAATGGGTTTATTATCATAATTAGGTAGGTTTAATGGCACGTTATAGCGTTGAGCAAAAAGGTTTTGGCTTAGGAGCAAAATTATAGCGACTTTGTAAATTTTTTTCATACTGCAATATCGTAAAAAAAATAGAATTATTTTGTTGCTGTATACAAAGCTGCTATGCCAAACGTTAAGGCCTTAAATTTTGGCTCTTTAAAGCCCGCTTTCTCTAGTTCTTTTATAAAAGCATTTCTACTAGGAAATGCAGCTACAGATTCAGGCAAGTAGGTGTAGGCGGAGTTGTCTTTAGAAAAAAGTTTGCCAAGAAGTGGCAGTATAACTTTAAAATAAAGCCCATAAAATTGTTTAAATGGGAAAATTGTCGGTTCGGCAGGCTCTAAAATAGCAAGTTTACCACCAACTTTCATTACCCTACACATTTCGCTTAACCCTTTATCCAAGTTTTCGAAATTTCTGACACCAAATCCTGCGGTAACAGCATCAAAAGTATTGTCTTCAAAACTTAAATCTTCAGAGTCTCCATATTGCATATCGATTAGTTTGTCTAGAGATTTCCTTTTCATTTTTTCTCTACCTACATCTAGCATATTATTAGAAATATCTACTCCAATTACTTGGGTTGGGTTAAGCCGACTTGCTTCGATTGCCAAGTCTCCTGTTCCAGTAGCGATATCTAAAATCATTTTAGGATTTACTTTAGCAATTTCTCGGACTGCTATTTTTCTCCAAACAATGTCTATTCCTAATGATAAAAAATGATTTAAGAAGTCGTACCTACTTGCTATAGCATCGAACATTTTGGCTACTTGTTCTTTTTTAGAGGTTTTGTCTTTGTTATATGGAGTGATTTTTGTTCCCAATGTTAAAATTTTAGGGTACAAAGATAGCTAAATACTATTCTTTTATTCAATATCTTTCTTGTTGATACTGTTTACAAATAAGATATTACCTAAGCTATCGTAACCTTCAAAAATATCGAGCTTTTGTTTTTTTACTAATTCTCCTCTAAAGCCAATAATTGTTAAATCTGAATTTGAAGAGCGTTTGTTTATGATTTCTTTGATACTTACGTCCTCATCGTGAGGAACCATTTTCATATTTCTAGGCGATATTGGAAGTCGTCCCGACTCTATATAGTCAAACATTTGGTTTTTGTATTCTTCGAATTTATCTTCTGGGTAAACAGTGAATACTTTTATTTGAGCCTTTTTCCATTCTGGATGACCTAAGATGATGTAACCTAATAGAATCATCATATTTGAATTTTCATAGTCTCTTGATGATATCCAAATATGTATTTCTTCTTTTTTGTCAACTTTTTTATCATTGGAGCGCATTATGGCTACGTCATAGCCAGTTGTATGAAGTAAATTAAAGTTACTCATTACATCTTCGAAAGATTCTTTATCAGATTCTCCATATTCTAATAGTATTAGATTGTTTTCTGTTCCAGATATACTCGATAGTTGTACTACTTGAGCAAGAGCTGATGTATACGATGGCGAAATAAGCGTATCTACATAGACATTGGTTCTTTTGCCTTCTATGAGTTGATGTTTGATGTCTTTGGATTGCTCAAAAGTTTGTTTACTCAAGTATCCATTTATATAGTGTATGTATGTTCCAAAACCATATTTGTATGCTATCCAACGAGTAATATCAAATGCACTTTTTCTTGTTAATGAAGCGTCACTAATACTTACTACAAATGGACGCCAATGCACATTAGTAGAAACTGCACTTTCATTCTTTCGTTGCAAAAATATTTGTAATTGTCTAGCTACTTGCTCTAACACATCTTTAAAGAGGTTTACAAACTCTCTTTTATCGGAAGACTTTTTACTAATGAAATAGTAAAAAGTAATCATAATAATTATGGACAGAAAAGCAAATAATGTGTCCATTTTGAACATGAGCCATAGTGATAGGACTGCTCCTAATAAAGAGATGTACCATCTAGATTTAAATACAGGACGATAGGAAGGGTCTCCTGAAAAATGTTCTAAAAATGATATGAGACAAATTGCTCCGTATGTTACCATGAAAAACATAGATATAATACGAGCAACAAAGTTAATATCTCCAATATAAACAAAGAAAAATGCTATAACGCAGGTTACTAGTGTGCCATTAAGAGGTTCATTATTTTCTTTTTTTCCCTTAGCTAACCAAAAATCCCATTTTTTGTAAGGAAAAATCCTATCTTTTCCTAATGCTTGTAGTGTTCTAGGCGCTACAATTATTGAACCTAAGGCAGAAGAAATAGCAGCACAAGCCAGTCCAATAGGAATTATTGGTCCCCAGATTGCAATGTCACTCATTACTAGTTGATTATTAGCAAGATTGTTTAAGTCGGTAGAAATAGTCAATTTGAAAGCCACCAAAACATAAATTATTGCTCCAAGAATAGTTGCAACAATTGTTCCTCTTGGTATGGATTTTCTAGGTTCTTTTAAGTCACCAGATAAACCAAGTCCAGCAGAAATTCCAGTAAAAGCAGGAAATATAATGGTAAAGACGTAAAAGAAATTATCAGCATTTTCTGCTTTAGAAAAGAAGTTAACTTGTTCCCAGTCGATTTGACTTTCCCCAAAGAAGAATAATAGTAGAGAAACGAATATGACTGAGGCGACAACATATAGTGCTTTTACTCCTAAATCAGCTCCTTTTGAAATTATAAGGAGAGATAAAAGAGACATTGAGATTAACCCTATTGCTTTTCTATCTTCCATAAAATTACCCAATAGCCCTAGATTGGATATTTCGTTTAGATATTGACCAAAAGGAATAAAAGACTCTGCAAAAGCAATGATATAAAATGAAACACTTATAGCTTGAGACAGAAATAGTGCAATTCCAATAGCTGCGCCTATATTTAGCCCAAATGATCTAGAAATGACATAATAATCTCCACCACCTTCTACTTTTCTGTTAGTAGCAATTTCAGCTACTGCTAGAGCTGTTGGTATAGTAACGGCATGACCTAAAATGATAATTGCTATAGCACCAAAAAAACCAACATTTCCAACTGCATAGCCAAAACGTAAAAATAAAATAGCACCTAAAATAGTGCTGATTGAGGCCATAAAAACAGGAGTAGTTCCAAATTGTCCACGATTATCTTTTAATTTCCTAGGCATTATTTAATAGAAATTTTTTTTTCAAATGTATAAAAATTAAAAATCAATATGAGTATCCGAAATAGTTATTAAATTCGCTGAATCTATGACAAAAGATAGACTTCACGAAATTATTTTTGAAGCAGATACTAAAAAAGGTAAACTTTTTGATGTTATACTGTTAATTGCTATTCTTATTTCAGTATTTGGAGTAATTCTCAGTAGTGTTGAAGGTATTGAAAGAGAATATGGTCATCTTTTGAGATTCACGGAATGGGTATTTACTATATTATTTACTATTGAATATATACTTAGAATATATTCTATTAAAAAACCTTTCAAGTACATCTTTTCATTTATGGGAATTATCGATTTTTTATCGATTATCCCTACTTACTTGGTATTTTTATATCCTCCTATATATGTACTAGTAGATATTAGAGCCATCCGTCTTATAAGGATATTTAGAGTGTTTAAACTGTCTCGATATTTAAGAGGTGCAAATATTATGCAAATTGCTCTTAAATCCTCTAGACCAAAGATTATAGTTTTCTTGCTATCGGTTATTTTGATTGTTATCATTTTAGGTACTTTAATGTACATTGTTGAAGGACAAAAGAACGGTTTTGAAAATATACCTAAATCCATATATTGGTCGGTTGTTACTCTAACAACGGTAGGTTATGGAGATGTAGTTCCAGTAACAACATTTGGTAAGTTTTTAGCTTCTATTATTATGATACTTGGTTATGGAATAATTGCTGTTCCTACTGGTATTGTTTCTGCTGCAATAGTAAAGTCTGCTGGCAAAGTAACGACACAATCTTGCAGGGTTTGTTCTAAAGAAGGACATGACCTAGATGCTAAGCATTGTAAATTTTGTGGCTCTATATTAGACGAATAGCCTCGTTTAATAAATTTTCCCTGTTAATAGGGTTAACACCAACTTTCTCGCATGATAATCCACCCGCTAAATTGGCAAGTTGTGCCAGAATATGATAATCTAGTTTTTGAGCTAGGGCTAAAGCTGCAGTAGCAATAACAGCATCACCAGCACCTGATACATCAATAATTGTTCTTTTATATGCGGGGTAGTGGTGTTCTTCCTCATTATCGGTTTGAATAAACACACCTTTTTCTGATAAAGTTAGAAGAAACGACTTAGCGTTAAGCTGTTTTCTTTGCTTAGTGACAATCTTTGAAATATTTTCTAGACTTAGTGCTTCTTTTTCAGAATTACTTTCAATTAGCTCTTTAGCATTTGGTTTAAAAAGATTAATCCCTTTGTAATGCCAGTAATTTTCTTTTTTTGGATCTACTAAGGTGGGTATCTGTTTCTTTGTGGCAAAGTCGACTAAACTATTTATAACATGTTTTGTGAGTACTCCTTTATTGTAATCTTGAAAGATAACCACATGTACATTACTCATCAAATCAATAGAGTGTTTTATGAAATCGGATTCATTAATAATGGGGAAGGTGTCTTCTTCATCGACTCTTAACTGATGTTTGTTTTCACTTATTATTCTAGTTTTTACAGTCGTTTTCCTTTCTTCTTGCAGAATGCCTTTAGCAGAAAGGTTTTCACGCTCCATTAAATCAAAAAAGCCTTTATCCTCATTTCCTATTACAGAGCAGAGTATGGGAGTAGCACCCAGAGCTTTAATGTGTGATGCTACATTGGCAGCTCCACCTAATCTTTTTTCATGTTTTTCAATATCCACAATTGGTATAGGTGCTTCAGGAGATTGTCTATTTATAGAGCCCCACATGTAGGAATCAATCATGGCATCGCCAACAATTAATACCTTAATTTTTTTAAAATCGTTGAAAATGCTATGCCAATTTGTATTCACTATTTTATTGAAGTTTTGCTAATGATTTTTTCATTCTTTTTACTGCTTCTATAAGGTTTTCTTCAGATGCAGCATAGGAAATCCTAACGCAATTAGGTGAGCCAAAAGCTTCACCAGCTACTAAGGCTACATGGGCATCGTTTAGAATATACATACAGAAGTCACTTGAGTTTGAAATTGTTTTTTCACCATCACTTTTACCGAAATAATGAGATACGTCAGGGAAGATATAAAATGCCCCATCTGGTGTATTAGTTCTTATTCCAGGTATTTCAGAAAGCATTTCTAACATTAAATCTCTTCTTTTGTGAAATGCTATTCTCATATGTTCCACTTCAGAAGGTGAGGCTAACATAGCTGTTTCCGTAGCCTTTTGAGCAATTGCACAAGTTGCTGAAGTCACTTGGCCTTGTATTTTATTACAAGCACTAGCAATCCATTGTGGGGCTGCGATATAACCAACTCTCCATCCAGTCATTGCAAAGCCTTTGGAAACTCCATTAACTGTAATGACTCTATCTCTTACGGAATCTATTCTTGCTATACTAAAATGCTTAACTCCGAAATTAATAAGTTCGTATATTTCATCACTTACCACATATATATTAGGGTAATTTTCCAACACTTTGGCCAATTCTTTAAGTTCTTGTTGACTATATACTGTTCCACTTGGATTGCAAGGAGAACTGAAAATAATCATTTTAGTATTTGGTGTAATAGCGTTTTCTAAGTCTTGAGGACTCATTTTAAAGTCATTGTCAATACTACTTTTTACGACTATTGGAGTTGCTTCCCCTAGTTTAACGAGTTCATAGTAACTTACCCAATATGGAGCAGGTAGAATAACTTCATCGCCTGAATTTAATAAACTTAAACAAACGTTAGCAATTGACTGTTTGGCTCCGGTCGATACAACAATTTGATCATGACTGTAGTCTAATTTATTATCCCTTTTCAATTTTTTACTTATGGCTTCTCTTAGTTCTAGTAAACCAGGAACAGGGGTGTAGTGAGAGTAGTTGTTGTCAATAGCATTTTTGGCAGACTCTTTTATGAATTCAGGGGTGTCAAAATCTGGCTCACCCAGACTAAGTGCTATAACATTGTGTCCTTGAGCTTTTAGCTCACGGCTCATTCTTGCCATTGCAAGAGTAGCTGATTCTGACAATTGCTTTAGGCGATTTGAAACTTGTTGCATTGTTGAGATAATAAATAATGATTAGTTGCAAAAATACTAATTTACAGATGTCATATATCTTTAATTAAAATCATTTCCATTTATTTTTTATTATGATTAACTTTGTATTAATCATTTAACCTTTTCTCAATCATGCAGTTTCGTTTATTACCCATTTTATTATTATTTGTTACAACTCATTTGTTTTCTCAAGAGTGCCCTCAGCCTACAGGCCTTTTTACTGATAATTATACTTTTAATTCATCATATGCTTCTGTTAATGCAAATTGGGAATCTTTATTAGGTACGGGTGTTCAGCATTTCTTGGTTAATTACAAACAGCTTGATTCCTTAGAATGGAATAATTTGGCAAATTTAGATAGTACAGCTACTAGTAAAATAATGCCTTTTCTTGATTTTAACACCACATACGTATGGAGAGTAGGCTCGTTTTGTTCTGAAAATTATCAAGACCCAGCACAGTGGTCTGTTGTGGATACGTTTACAACAATGGAATATATTGATTGCCCTGAGCCTACCAATATTTATTCTGATAATGTTATTGTTACTGAGGTAACAGGATTTACAGATGGCCATTGGGATTCTATGCTTGATATGGGTGTTGATCATTTTTTACTTGGATACAAAAATGTGAATGACACTTCGTGGAGTTATATCTCCAATATGGATAGCACCATCAACTCTAGAACAATAGGTGGAGATCTTGATCACGATAATTATTATGAATGGAGAATTCAGGCTTATTGTTCTCAAAATCAAAGTTATTATTCAGAGTGGTCTGTTAGAGATACTTTTTACATTGGCAATTTTGTAGCTGAGGAGTTTACTCCAGAAATCAATATTACCTTATCATCATTAATTTGTGAGGAACTGTCAGATATTAATTTCATAACAGAACAAGGTTTAAATGAACCAGATATTCAATCAACTTCTGTTACTTCAAATTTGGGTTATATAAATCTAGATAATTTAGAGATGGGACAAAATGTGGGAAATGCAACTGCTATTGCAGGTATCAATAACTTTATCAATAATGAATATTCACTAGAAATAATTGAAATTAATTCTGTCGAGAATTCAATAGAAATTGATTTAGTTAATGATGATGAAGAAACTCAATTTTCTTTTACTATTGAAAATTTAGAAGGTGGAGGTGTAGAAATGTCTATTGTTTCTCCTTCAGATAATAATTCTTACACTTCTGGCAATAGTTTAGATATCAATTTAACAGGAATTTTTATGAATCCTAGCCCTTCATTATTGCAGTTTGATGTAACTGTTTTTTCTGAGTTAAATGATGATATTTTTAATCAATTTGATTTTAACATTGACTGTGCAAATACTATTGCTACTTTTGATAATGTTAGTTTATTTTATCCTAATCCTACATATTCTGTTGTGAATTTGATGGTTGAAAATTTGAAAGCGATTAAAATATTTGACACTAAAGGGCAATTGATGTTGTTTGATGAAAACCCTACTAATAGTATAGATGTTAGTCAATTATCTCAAGGTTTGTATTTCGTGGAAATAATTAGTGATGGAAAAAGTAGTGTAGAGCATTTAATCGTTAGATAAGGCTTTTAATTTCAAACTTGCTAATAAGCTAGTAATTCCAACAATTACCCCTAATAATAAAAAACTTTGTTCTAGAGTGTAAATATCGGCTATCCAACCCATAAGTGGTGCCATAATAGCAAAGGTTACTCTAATGCAAAAACTTCTTACAGATAAGACTGTCGCTCTCATATTAGAAGGTGTTATATCGTTTATATATGTTCTCATAACAGGAGTAGCTAACCCTCTAATGATATATGCTGTCGTAATCAAAATTAATCCCAATATGGCTGATGATTTTGAAAGTAAAAAAATAGATATGCTAATGCCTAAACTTATGAATATCAAAAAACTATTTTTAGAAAATAATCCTTGCAATCTATAGGCGTTTATAGAGGAAAAGCCAGTAGTTAGGTTTAAAAACGCCCAAGCAAATCCAAAGTATTTTATGGGCATGTCAATGCTTTTAAAATAAGGTTGAGCAAACCATGCAAGAGATAGGGTAGCAAAGCCAATAGATGATGATAGGATTATCAACCATTTCAGTAATTTGTTTTCTACTAGAGAAAATTTAACAACTTGCCATATAGCTTTGAAACTCTTTGGTAGTTTATTTTGTTGATGTTCTTTAGGCTCTACTAATAAAAAAGTAAATGGTATAATGAGCCCAGCTACAACAACTTGAACCTCCCAAGGTAATCTTAAAGATATTTCTGCTAATAAACCACCACAAATTCCTGCAATGGCCTCTGAGAAGTTTCCTATGCCATAAGCTACTCCTTCAACTTTAGTGTATTCATTTTCTTTTTTACTTTCAGCAAGAGAATCATACAAAATAGCTGAATCTGCTCCAGAAATAAAACTTGAACCAATACCTAAAATTATCTCACCAATGATAAAATACCAAAAGCTGAATGAAAGGCTGATGATTAGAAAGCCAAAAAAACAGAAAATTGCTCCTAACATCAAGGTGTTTTTTCTACCAAAGACATCGGCTAAATAGCCTGAAGGAATTTCCATTGCTGCCACCATAAAGGAATATATACCTTGAAGAATCATCACCTCTTGAAGACTTAATCCATTTTCTTGAAAAAATAGCACAACAATAGGCATGACTATCATAAACCATTTCAATCCTTTAATTACATAAAGTTTCCAGATATTAGAGTAAATATTCATTTATGACCTTGGATGATGTGATATTATGGATTGTCTTAAAAATTCTCTGTTGATGTGTGTATAAAGTTGAGTAGTTGTAATGGATTCATGCCCAAGCATTTCTTGTACTGCTCTAAGGTTAGCACCTCTTTCTATTAATTCAGTGGCAAAGCTGTGTCTAAATGTATGAGGACTTATATTTTTCTTTATTTGTGCCTTTTCAGCAAGTTCTTTAACAATATTAAAGATGGATACTCTACTTAAATGCTTACCTCTTTTACTCAAAAAAATGTAATCTTCCTGTCCTTTTTGAATACTTAGATGGCATCTGACTTCGTCAACATATATTTTCAGTACTTTGACTGTTACATTACCAATTGGAATCAAACGCTCTTTATTACCTTTTCCAATTACTTTTATAAACCCATCATTTTTATACCAATTGGAAAGTTTTAGATTAATAAGTTCTGAAACTCTTAAACCACAGCCGTATAATGTTTCTATTATAGCTTTATTGCGTTGTCCTTGTGGGTGGCTTAAATCAATAGCGTTTATAATTTGGTCAATTTCTTCAGTACTTAA
>CAJWHN010000007.1 GCA_913041085.1 uncultured Flavobacteriales bacterium
CCGGTCTTAGTGCCGGTTTTTTTTGTTTAATTTTACGAGCTTATTCTAAGAAAACGTATGTCTAATAGAAGAAGAAAACAAGAGTCGCTTGATTACCATAAATCAGGTCGGCCAGGAAAGATAGAGGTTATTCCTACCAAAAAGCACAGCTCTCAGCGTGATTTGTCTTTAGCCTACTCTCCTGGAGTTGCTGAGCCTTGTATTAAAATCAGTGAAAATAAAGATGATGTTTACGAATACACTGCAAAAAGCAATTTAGTAGCAGTAATAACTAACGGAACTGCCGTTCTAGGATTAGGAGATATCGGCCCTGAGGCGTCTAAGCCTGTAATGGAAGGAAAAGGATTGTTATTTAAGATTTTTGCTGATATAGACGTTTTCGATATCGAAGTTGATGCTTCAGAAGTAGATAAATTTGTTGAGGTTGTAAAGTCTATTGCGCCAACCTTTGGAGGTATCAATTTAGAGGATATTAAAGCCCCTGAATGTTTTGAAATAGAAAAACGTCTTAAAGAAGAATTAGATATTCCTGTAATGCATGACGATCAGCACGGAACAGCAATTATTTCCGCCGCTGCACTTTTGAATGCCCTTGAACTTGCTGACAAAAAAATAGATGCTATTCAGATTGTCATCAATGGTGCTGGTGCTGGTGCAATGTCGTGCGCCAAATTATACCTTTCGCTAGGGGCTAAGAAGTCGAATATTATAATGCTCGATAGTAAAGGCGTGATAAGAAAAGACAGAGATAATTTAACTAAAGAAAAAGCATTCTTTGCATCAGATAGAAATTTAAATACACTTGATGAAGCAATGAATGGAGCAGATGTTTTTCTAGGATTGTCATCTGGAAACATCGTCTCCAAAGAGATGATTAAGTCCATGGCTTTAACACCAATTGTATTTGCTTTAGCAAACCCTGACCCTGAAATATCCTACAATGACGCTATATCTGTTAGAGAAGATATCATAATGGCTACTGGACGTTCTGACCACCCTAATCAGGTCAATAATGTCTTGGGATTTCCATACATATTCAGAGGGGCACTAGATGTCAGAGCAACAAGCATTAATGAAGAGATGAAATTGGCGGCAGTTCGTAGTATCGCAGAATTGACTAAAGAAGTAGTTCCTGATAAAGTTAATTTAGCCTACGGAGAAAAAGTTATCACTTTTGGTCCAGAATATATTATTCCAAAACCTCTTGATAGTCGATTGATATCTGTAGTAGCTCCAGCAGTAGCAAAAGCAGCCTTAGAGTCTGGAGTGGCTCAAAAGAATATTTCGAATTTTGAAGAATATGCCCAAGAATTGAATAAACGATTGGGTTTAGACAATAAACTAGTCAGAAGAATTACTACTAAGGCTAAAAGAAACCCCAAGCGTATTGTCTTTGCAGAAGCCGAGCATTATAAAATTTTGAAAGCTGCTCAAGAAGTTAAAGATGAAGGTATTGCTATTCCAATTTTATTAGGTAGGGAAGGTAGAATAAGACAGCTTATTGAGGACAATGTTTTGGATTTAGATGATGTTCAAATATTAGACCCAAAGAGTGATGAGCAAAGGGAAAAGAGAAATCAATTTGGACAGATTCTTTTTGAAAAACGCAAACGCAAAGGAATGACGCTACCAGAAGCGCAAAAGCTGATGCGAGAGAGAAATTATTTTGGCTCAATGATGGTCGATCAAGGTATGGCTGACGCTTTTATTTCAGGAATAAGTAGAAATTATCCTAGTACATTACGCCCAGCCTTACAAATTATAGGAACTGAAGAAGGAGTGGATAAGGTCGCTGGTATGTTTATTCTTAACACTAAAAAAGGAACTCTATTTTTGGCAGACACTACCATAAATATTAACCCTACGGCAGAGGGGTTAGCTAATATTGCGATGCTTACCGCCAAGACAGTACGCCGATTTAATGTAGTGCCAAGAATAGCATTATTATCATATTCCAATTTTGGCTCATCAATGAACTCAAAGGTTGCCAAAATAACGGAAGCCTTAAATATAATAAACGAGGCAGAGCCAAATTTATCGGTAGATGGTGAAATACAGGCAGATTTTGCTTTGAATAAAGAAAAGAGAGAGCAAATTTTCCCTTTTTCTGATTTAAAAGAGAATGCTAATACGCTTATCTTCCCTAACTTAGAATCAGGAAATATAGCCTATAAGTTAATGCAAGAATTTGACGATGTAGAAGCGATAGGGCCTATTTTGATTGGTATGAGAAAGCCTGTACATATTTTACAACTTGGTTGCTCGGTACGTGAAATTGTAAATATGGTAACTATTGCCGTTATTGATGCTCAAACAAAAAGAAAATGATTACACACATCCAAGGAAAATTAGTAGAGAAAAACCCTTCATTTGTCATTATTGATTGTAATGGGATAGGTTATTTCTTGAGAATATCATTGCAAACCTTTTCCAAGTTGTCTAATGATGAGCATTGTATGCTTTTTACTCATTTGTCGATTAAAGAAGATGCCCATACCCTTTATGGTTTTTTCGATAAAGACGAGCGTGAGTTATTTCGTCTACTTATTTCTGTTTCTGGAGTAGGCCCTAACACAGCACAGATGATATTGTCTTCATTAACCCCACACGAGATACAACAAGCGATACTTACAGAAAACGTCAGTGTTTTACAAGGAGTAAAGGGAATTGGTGGCAAAACAGCACAGCGTATCATTCTAGATTTGAAAGACAAAATTGCTAAAATTGGAATAAGTGCAAATTCTTCCTCAACTTTATACAATACTACTCGAGAAGAAGCGTTATCGGCATTAACCATGCTTGGGTTTTCTAAAAATAGTATTGAAAAATACATTGATAAAGAACTGCAACAAGATGGAAGTGTAGAGGTCGAAGAATTGGTTAAACGAGTACTTAAAAAAATGTAGAGATCATTCTCTAATTTAATGGATTTATAGTGTTTCAAAATAAGGCAATACATAAACAAGCACTTTGGTGCTTTTTCTTGTTTTTAGTGCTGAGTAAATTTTCATTTTCTCAGTCCACTAATGATAGCCTAATCTTTAAGATGCCAGAAACTAATCCATGGGATAATCCACTAGATAATGAGAATAGTGGTTTTTACCTAAATCCTCCCGCTAACCTACAGCCTCAATTGGAGTACGACCCAGAGTCAAAGCTGTATAGTGTAGAGCAAAAAATAAATGGTTTTAGACTTTCAAATCCTACATTTCTGAGTGCCGAAGAATACGATAATTACAATTCTAGACAATCTATATCAGACTATTGGAAAGAAAAAACTTCAAACCCTTCACTTAGTGGAGATAACACTAATAAAGGTCCTTTGAGTATAGACATAGGAGGAGAGATTTTTGATAAAATATTTGGAAATAGTACGGTAGATATTAGGCCTCAGGGCTCAGCAGAACTGATATTTTCTATTAAGCACAACAAGACCGAAAATAATGCTCTGCCAATAGATAAGCAAAGTAACACAAGCTTTGACTTCAAGCAAAAAATACAAATGAATGTCATCGGTAAAATTGGCGACAAACTCCAACTCAACACCAATTACAATACTGAAGCAATTTTTGATTTTGACAACAAGATTAAGCTGGAATATGAAGGCGAAGAAGATGAAATAATAAAGAAAATCGAAATAGGAAATGTAGGCTTACCTCTCAATGGTACTTTAATTTCTGGAAGTCAAAGTTTATTGGGTTTAAAAACACAACTGCAATTTGGTCGAGCAACAGTAACTACTATTTTTTCTCAACAAAAAAGTAATTCTAAAGTAATTGATGTTGAAGGGGGTGCGCAAACCACAGAGTTTGATATCTATGCTGATCAATACGAAACTAATAAACACTTTTTTCTATCCCATTACTTTAAGTCAAGGTATAACGAGGCTATGTCACAGCTGCCTTTTATCAATTCGCCAGTAAATATTACAAAAATTGAGGTTTGGGTAACTAACAAAACAGGAACTGTTGAAGACACCAGAAATATTTTAGCCTTTTTAGATTTAGGAGAGTCTCAGGCAGATATTTATAACACTGTTTTGTTTTCTGAAAATGCTGACTTTTCGTATCCCGATAATGATAATAATAATCTTTATCAACAGATGCTTGCTGAAGGTGAGCCTTTAAGAAATATAAATCAAGTGAATAGCATTTTTGGGACTGCTACTTATCCAAACTTTTTAGGCTCTCAAGATTATGAAAAGTTAGAAAGAGCAAGATTGTTGTCGCCGACTGAATATACCTTTCACCCCCAATTAGGTTATATATCATTAAACAACATCATTGGGCCTGATGAAGTGTTAGCCGTAGCTTTTCAATATACCATAGGAAATGAGCTTTATCAAGTGGGTGAGTTTAGCTCAAATGGGCCGTCAGCACCAAGCTCATTATTTGTTAAACTATTGAAAAATTTGAGTTTTTCTCCACAACTGCCTAACTGGGACTTGATGATGAAAAACATCTATTCTTTAGGTGCATACAACGTTAGCCCTACAGAGTTTTATTTAGATGTTGTTTTTGAAAATACTAGGGATAATGGTACAATTACGAACTATATTCCTGAAGAAAATCTAACAGAAAAACCTATAATAAATCTTTTACGATTGGATCAATTAAATGCACAGCAAGAGCGCAAGGCAGATGGTATTTTTGACTTCTTGCCTGGCATTACAATAATTACCTCAAATGGTAAAATCATTTTTCCAGTAAGAGAACCTTTTGGTGAGGATTTAAGAGATAAATTTAGCAACAATGACATTGCAAACAATTACGTTTATGATGTCCTTTACGATTCTACTTTAACCATAGCCCAACAATTTCCAGAATACAACAAATTCAGAATAAAGGGAAGTTATCAATCTGAGTCGGGAGCTGAAATTTATTTGGGAGTTTTTTCAATAGAACAAGGCTCAGTAGTAGTAACGGCTGGAGGTTTGCGACTTGAAGAAGGACAAGACTTTACCGTTAATTACTCTATGGGTAAAGTTAATATCATCAATGACGGTATATTGATGTCAGGTACTCCTATTCGAATATCTGTCGAAAGCAATACTTTTGGCTTACAACAAAAAACACTGGTGGGTACTCATGTAGACTATCGTATTTCTGATGACTTTATGCTTGGGGGTACTATTCTAAACCTGACCGAAAAACCCTATACCAAAAAAGTGAACTCTGGCGATGAGCCTATCTCAAATACCATATGGGGTTTAGATGGTACCTACAGACGAGAATCTAACTTATTGACTAAAATTGTAGACTTTTTACCTCTATTAGAAACTAAAGAAAAGTCAATGCTTACTGCTCAAGGTGAGTTTGCTCATCTCATACCTGGTCATCAAAGAGCGATTGGTGAAAATGGAACAGCCTATATTGATGACTTTGAAGCTAGTAGCACAGGAATAGATATAAAAAACCCTGGGGCTTGGTTTTTAGCTAGTTTACCAAACGACCCTGATTTATTCCCTGAGTCTGCTCTAGGTAATCAAAGTCCTAGACTTGGAAATTTGAACTCCGGAGCAAATAGAGCATTATTATCTTGGTATAATATTGACCCAGTATTTTACAGAAATACTAATAATACACCAAGACATATAGCTGACGATGAAGTACAACTTTCAAACCACAATGTAAGAGAAGTGCTTGAAAAGGAAGTATTCCCTAATCGTGACCCCCAATATGCTACGCAAGTGTCTAATTTACCAGTCTTCAACCTTTCCTATAACCCATCTAAAAGAGGGCCTTATAATTTTGACACTGAAAATATTACCACCTCAGGGTTATTACTAAACCCCGAAAATAGATGGGCTGGAATCATGCGTAAGTTAGAAACAACAGACTTCGAATTGCAAAACATTGAGTTTGTAGAGTTTTGGATAATGGACCCTTTTAATGACGATTCGGAAAATCAAAGCGGTGGTAACTTGATAATGAATTTAGGTAATGTTTCAGAAGACGTTTTGAAAGATGGTTTTAAGAGTTTTGAAAATGGATTGCCTTCTTCAGATGTTGTAGAAAATGTTGACAATGAAAGCAGTGTATGGGGTCGTATGCCTACTACTTTTGCTTTAACAAATTCCTTTGATGTAGATGCAGAGTCACGCCAATATCAAGATGTGGGGCTTGATGGTCTAAGGGATGTTGATGAGCTTACATTTTTTGATACGGCTTATGTTCAAAAAATAGAATCCATTTATGGGGTCAATAGTAATGCTTACTCCTTAGCATCGACAGACCCTTCTTCTGATAACTACACTTATTTCTTAGGTGATGACTTGGACAGTGAAAGTGCTTCCATTTTAAAGCGTTACGAGTATTTTTCTGGAATAGATGGCAACTCAGCAATACCTGACCCTACGCCAACTATGGCTACTACTATTCCAAACACAGAGGATATAAATTTTGACAATACTCTCAACGAATCGGAAAGTTATTACCACTACAATATCCCCTTATTTCCAGGTATGCAAATTGGAGATAGTTACATTACCGACATACAAGAAACGGAGGCCAAGACACCAACAGGGGATAAAACGATAAAGTGGTATCAATTTAAAATCCCAGTCCAACAGCCTGACAAAACAGTAGGTTCTATTCGTGACTTTAAATCCATACGATTTATTCGTATGCTACTCAAAGATTTTGACCAACCTATCGTAATGCGTTTTGCAACATTAGAGCTCGTTCGTGGTGAATGGCGACGTTATAATTTTAGTCTAAAAACTGAAGGAGAATATGTCCCAAATGACAATGCTAGTAATACTTCTTTTGATGTTTCTGTAGTAAACATAGAAGAGAATGCTGAAAAAATCCCTGTGCCTTATGTCTTACCCCCTGGTATAGAGCAAGAAGTTGATAACACCACGACCTATGTTAGAAGGCAAAATGAACAATCTTTAGTGCTTAAAGTTTGTGATTTGGAAGATGGAGATTCCAGAGCTGCATATAAAACCTTCAACAACGACTTTAGAACCTATAAGCGACTAAAAATGTATGTGCATGCAGAAGCATCTGGCGAAATAGAGTCAGCTCTACAAGATGGTGACTTATCACTATTTATTCGATTAGGCACCGATTTTAACGACAATTATTACGAGTATGAAATTCCACTAAAGGTTACTCCATGGGGTATTTCTAGACTTGATGACCAACTTATATGGCCATTAGAGAATGAGTTAAATATTACTTTCGAACAACTGCTCGATGCCAAACAAGAAAGAAACAAAGCAATTAGGGACGGAATACACAGCAGTAGCACCGACCCTTTTTCAGGCACAGACAAGCAAATTACCGTTGTTGGTAACCCTAATATTAGTATGGTGAAAACCATTATGTTGGGAGTAAGAAATCCAAGAAAAGGGGGTTTTAATTCTACTATCAATGATGATGGAACTTCCAAGTGTGGAGAGATTTGGTTAAACGAATTACGTCTAACGGACTTTGACGAACGAGGTGGATATGCCGCCAATGGTCGTATTAACGCTAGGTTGGCTGATTTTGCTAATGTTAATCTTACGGGAAGTATGAGCACTATCGGCTTTGGTTCCATTGACCAAAGTCTTACAGCCAGACAAAAGTACGATGCCTACCAATACGATTTTTCATCAACTTTTGCCTTAGGAAATTTCTTTGGTGAAAAAGCAGCCATAAAAATACCTATGTATGTTGGTGTTTCTGAGGCTATTCAAAATCCACAATACAACCCTCTAGATCCAGATATCACTTTAAAAGTATCTTTAGATGAATTACAATCCAATGAGGAGAAAGAAGAGCTAAAAGAGATAGCGCAAGACTTAACAAAAAGAAAGTCCATTAACTTTACTAATGTAAGAAAAAACAAATCCTCTTCTTCAGGTAATAAAGCTAAGATTTATGATGTAGAAAACCTATCAGCAACCTATTCAAGAAACGAAACTTTTTCTAGAAATGTTAATCTTAAAGAAAGAACAACGGTTAGTACAAAAGCCTCTCTTAATTATACCTATTCTTCAAAACCCAAAAACATAAAGCCATTTAAAAAAGTAAAGCTATTTAAGAACAAGTATTTTGCATTATTGAAAGATTTTAACTTTTACACCTTCCCCAAATCAATATCATTTCAAACAGACTTGGATAGGTATTACAATAAAACACAATTTAGAAACATCAATAACCCTGATTTCACTTTGCCGCCATACTACAACAAGGCATTTGTTTGGAACAGAAACTATAGCATTAAATATGATTTAACACGTACACTAAAAACAGAATTTAAGGTGCGTAATTCGGCTAGTATTGACGAGCCAGATGGTGAGTTAGTAAAATCAGATCCATATTATCAAGAAAAGAAAGACTCTGTATGGAATAATATTCTAAATTTTGGAAGACCCACTTTGTATCATCATTCATTAAATGCGAGTTATAATATTCCTTTGAATAAATTCCCCCTCACATCTTGGATAAATCTGAATACTAAATATGTAGCCAATTACGATTGGTTAGCAGCACCATTAAGTTTACAAAGTTTGGGTAATACCATTCAAAATAGCAATAACAAACAAATTAACTCAACATTTAATTTTGGTCAGCTATACAATAAAGTCCCTTTCCTTAAAAAGTTAAATCGAACTGGTCCTAGTGTAGGCGTAAGAGGTAGAGGTTCAAGCAGAGAAACGATTCGATTACCAAATGAAGCCCCCGATACCGTAAAAGTTTCATTTAAAGAGATTGCAAATACCCTTTTAAGAACAACTTTATTAGTCAAAAACTTATCGATTTCTTACCGACAAAATCAGGGTGTGGTATTGCCAGGGTTTAATAAAAAGCCTCATTTCTTCGGTCAAGATTGGGATGCTATGGCACCCGGAATACCTTTTGCTTTAGGAAGTCAAAATATTGACATCAGAGAGCTAAGTTCACAAGGAGGTTGGCTAACTTCCAATACTAATTTGAATCAATTTTTTAAACTGACCAATAGCGAAACTCTCAACCTTAGAGGAACTATTGAACCTTTTAAAGGATTTAGAGTAGAGTTAACTGCTAATAGAACAAAAACGAATAATGTTCAAGAAATCTATAGATTTGATTCGGACTTAGGCGACTACGATTCATTTAATAGTATCGAAAATGGTAGTCACAGCATCTCATTTATTAGTTGGAACTCTGCTTTTATTAAAGACGATGACAACTATTCAAATGCTACCTTTCAGCAGTTTAGACAAAATAGAGAAATAATTGCTAATAGACTTGCTGACTCAAATCCATACGACAACAGTATTGTTGATAGTACTGGATATCCATTAGGTTATCAAAGCACCTCTCAAGAGGTGTTAATACCAGCCTTTTTAGCAGCTTATTCAGGAAAAAACGCTTCTTCGGTAGGCCTCAATAATTTCCCAAATATCCCTTTGCCAAACTGGCGAATTAATTTTGATGGTTTGCGTAATCTTAAGTGGATAAAAAAACGAATGAACAACATAGTATTAAGTCACTCCTATCAATCTACCTATAGTGTAGGTAACTATGTGACTAGTCTAGACTATGAGGCCGGTTTTGATGAATGGCCAAATGCGATTAATGAGGCTACCTTAAACTATTACGATAAGTACGAAATTAATCAAGTAACATTACGAGAAAGTCTAAACCCCCTGTTTAAGATAGATATGACTTTCAAAAATAGTATGACCGCTCGTCTAGAAATAAAAAAAGAAAGAACTTTAAGTTTAGGCTTGAGTAATAATCAACTCACGGACCGTTCTTCTGATGAATGGATAATAGGAACAGGATACAGAATTAAAGAGTTAGCCTTTAACGTAAGAGCAGCAGGCAGACAAAGAAAAATAAGCTCAGATTTAGACTTAAAATTAGATTTTTCATTAAGAAGTAATAAGGTTGTAATTAGAAAAATAGAAGAAAACCAAGAGGAAATAACTGGCGGTAATAGTGTAATTACGTTGAAGTTTACGGCCGACTATGTTGTTAGTAGCCGATTTAATCTACGTTTATTCTATGATAAGGTAATGACAAACCCTTATGTTTCCAATACCTTCCCTTCAGCTATTACAAATGGTGGATTTAGTGTTAGATTCACCTTAGCACAATAGCCTAATTTTAAACTATAAATTGTACTTTTGTAGCAATAAAAAAATATAACTCATATGAATATTCCAGCAGAATTAAAATACACGAAAGATCACGAATGGGTAAGAATTGAAGGTGATGAAGCAGTTATTGGGATTACTGATTTTGCTCAAAGTGAATTAGGAGATATTGTCTTTGTTGAGGTAGAAACAGAAGGTGAAAGCATTCAGAGCGAAGAAATATTCGGTTCTGTTGAAGCAGTCAAAACAGTTTCAGATCTTTTTATGCCTTTGAGCGGAGAAGTCATTTCTTTTAATTCTGAATTAGAAGACGCTCCTGAAGTTGTTAATTCTGACCCATATGGAGAAGGTTGGATGATTCGTGTTAAAATATCTGATGCCTCAGAAGTTGATGCCCTTTTATCAGCTGAACAATACAAGGATTTGATCAGCTAAATGCGCTATACTATTGCAATAGTGTGGGTTGTTGTTATAGCAATTTTACATGCTATTCCTGGCTCTGATTTTCCAGAATTTTCTTTTTCTGACTTTTTTCAATTAGATAAATTGATACATGCCGTCATATTTATGATTGGGGTTTATTTGTTTGCTGTAGCATTGAAGGAACAACAAAAAATTCAATTTTTACGTTACATTGTTATATCATTTATTGCTTACGGTTTATTGTTAGAAGTACTTCAAGGTCTTGTTTTTGTTGAAAGGAGTGCTGACATCTTAGATTGGTTAGCAGACACTATAGGCGTATTTTTAGGTGTTTGGATTTTTAAGAAATTTCCCTTTCCCGTATCAATGAATTCAGCTAAAAAAGATTAAATTTGCTCAAGTAACCCAATTTTATGGAACCAAAAAAGAACCCCAAAGTAGATTTAGAGAAAAAAAGAGGTTTGTTTATGCAAATCGGCTTAGCAGTATCTCTATTGATTGTTTTAGGCGCTTTTGAATACAGAACGTATGAAAAAGTTGTTGCTTCATTAGGTGATTTAGTATTAGATGCAGAGTTTGAGGAAGAGATTGAGAATACTTTTAGAGAGCAAAAGCCACCTCCACCTCCTCCTCCGCCACCAGATGAAATCGTTATTGTTGAAGACGATGAGGAAATAGAAGAGGTAGAAATAGAAGACACAGAATCTGATGAAGACCTCGAGGTAATAGAAGAGGAAGAAGAGACAACAGATGAAATATTCATGGTTGTTGAAGATATGCCTCGCTTTGAAGGGTGTACTGATGAAACCTGTACCCAAACGAAGATAATGCAGTTTATCGCTAGAAAAACAAAATATCCGCCAATTGCGAAAGAAAATAATATTACGGGTAGAGTTTTTGTAAGTTTTGTAGTAGATAAATCAGGAAAAGTTACCAACGTCAAAATTTTACGTGGCGTAGATAAATATTTAGATGCCGAAGCGGTTCGAGTAGTTTCTAGTTTACCCAAATTCAAGCCTGGCAAACAAAGAGGCAAGCCTGTAAAGGTGCAATACAACGTGCCAATAAGCTTTAAATTGAATTAATATATTTTACTATTTATTAAAAAGGCTCTTCGTTTGGAGAGCCTTTTTTAGTAGTGGATTTTCTAGTTTAAAATCGTTATTTTTACTAGCCCAAACAAGACTCAATATGATCTTTAATATCACTAGTTTTTTTGATTCCACATATCTTAAAACAAAAGAACAATCAGGTCTCAGTGACCAAGAAGAAAAACAAGTTGTTAAATCTTTTGTCCTAGAGGCTGTTGATCATCGTTTCAAATTGGTTATGATTCGTTCAAGCCATATTGCTTTTGCAAAAGAAATAATAGCCAATAGCGGTAGTAATGTTTTGGTTGGAACTGTTATTGATTTTCCTAATGGAAATTCATTAACAGAAAGCAAATTAGATGAGATTAGTAAAGCTATCAATTTAGGTGCTGACGACATTGATGTTGTTATTAACTATGAGCTTTTCAAAAAAGGAGAATACGATTATATTGTCAATCAAGTTAAAGAATGTACTGCTTTGTGTTTGTCCAATAATAAGACTATAAAATGGATAATAGAATCAGCGGCATTAAGTGATAATGAAATAATTGATATATGTCAGCTTATTAGAGATGTTGTCATAGATAATTTTGGTCAAAATAATGCTCATAATGTATTTGTAAAATCATCGACAGGTTTTTATGTTAGCCCTGAATCAGCACCAAACGGAGCAACAGTGTCAGCTATAAAACTAATGTTAGATAATTCGTCACCTTTGCTAGTAAAAGCATCTGGAGGAATCCGTAATATTGAAGACTTTAAGACAATGGTAGATTTGGGTGTAAAACGCATTGGAACATCGTCTGCACTTTCTATTTTACAAGCAAAACAATCCGATTCAAACTATTAGAATTTTTGAATAAAATAAAATCATATCTATCAAAGTACTCAGGAGATGTTCATTTTATTGAGCTTATCAAGGGGGCGTCTAGCACTTTTATCTTGAAAATTGTAGGCTTACTAGTTGGGTATATTCTTGCTATTTTCATTACTAACAAATTTGGAGCTTTTGTATTTGGTCAGTATGTAACGGCCTTATTAATAGTTGAAATTTTAAGTATCATTTCAAGGTTAGGCATAGACACCGCTTTAGTTCGATTCATCTCTAGATATGTGCACAATGGAGCCTCTCAATTAATCAATAAACTTTTTTTTAAATCAATAGCTATTGTCACTTTAGCTGCTATTATTTTCACCTTACTATTATTGTTTTTTTCTGCCTATATCGCTGATTTTATGAATTTTGACGAGGAGTATCTATTAATCGTATCCTTTTCCTTCATTCCATTAGTATTGTTTCATATGAATGTTCAAGCCATTCGAGGGTTGAAGAAAATGCTTTCTTTTTCTTTTTTGAATAATGTTGCGATAACCCTATTCACTTTCATTATTATGGTGGTATTGGTGTCGTATACTTCTTCTGAAAAACTTCCTATTTACGCCTATGTACTGAGTGTTTTTATAATGACATTTTCTTCTTATTTTTTATGGTTCTATCATAAAACAAGGCTTGAAAACTCCAAGGTCATCAATAGTGAGGCAGAACTCACTACAAAAGCATTGTTTAAGGTGTCTATCCCATTGTTGTTGGGACAATCAATGATGCTTATAATGGGAAAAGTAGATTTGTTTATGTTAGCAAATATGACCTCTTCAGACCAAGTAGGAATTTATAATATAGCCTTAAAGTTATCTATGTTAGCATATATGGGACTTATGGCTGTTAATAGTATTGCTGCACCCAAATTTTCAGAAATTCATTCTTCAGGAGATATTGATGCTCTTAAAAAAATAGTTCAACAATCAACTAAAACCATATTTTGGGTTACTGTTCCAGTAATAATATTATTTTTATGTTTTCCTAAATCTATTTTAAGTGTATTTGGTGAAGAATTTAAGTTAGCAGCTATGGCGTTAATTATCTTATCAATAAGTAAAATGTTCAGTGCGATTTCCGGCTCTGTAGGTACATTTTTACAAATGGTTGGCAAACAAAATTTATTTCAGAATATACTTATCCTTACAGCCATAATCAATATCGGTTTAAACTATATTTTAATTCCAAAACATGGTGTAGATGGAGCAGCTTTTGCTAGTGCTATTAGTGGAGTGATATGGAATGTTCTTATGATAATTTACATCAAGAAAAACTTTGGGTTTTATTCAATTTATTTCCCAGGTATTAGATAATGAATTATCCTAACTTATATATCGTAGGAGCGCCAAAGGCAGGTACGACTTCTTTGTACCATTATCTTAGTCAACACCCAGATATTACGATACCTGATAAAGAGCCACGATTTTTTATAAAGGATAGTATTCATAACATTTCTGAGGTAGACCCAATCAAACCCTATTTATTGAGAAGTTCAGTGCTTGATGAACTTGCTTACACCAATCTTTATGCCAATAAAAGTGAAAAAATAAAGTGTGACGCTAGCACACAATATTTATACCATCATTCTGAAGTAATCCCTAAAATAAAACAACTGAAAGATGGTAAGTCAACAAAAATTTTAATTCTTTTAAGAAATCCTATTGATAGAGCATTTTCAAACTATTCTCATAATTATTCAACTTTTGAAAACTTGGATTTTAAACATGCACTTGAGCAAGAGTCAGAGCGAATTTCAAAAGGGTTTAATTCCTTTTGGCACTATAAAGGCTTAAGCACATATGCTGATTCGGTAAAAGCATATAAAGACGCTTTTAAGGAAGTAAAAGTTGTTTTTTTTGAAGATTTTGTAAAAGATATTGATAAGTCATTAGTCGATATTTTTAATTTTTTAGAAGTTGACAATAGCTTTAAAGTGTCACATTTTATGATAAATAAAAAAAGTACGGGTGCGCCAAAGAGTAAAAAATTAAATACAATTCTTCAATCATCTTCTAAGTTTAGTCTTATTAAAAAGATACTTCACAACACTATTGGAGAGGAAAAAACAAAGTTGATTAGAGAGTTGATTATGCGTAAAAATTTATCTAAGTCAAAAATTTCTTTAGATGAATCTTTGAAATCCAATTTAGAATCCTATTTTGTAGAAGATATTGCGCAGCTCAAAAAAATCTTGCCTGAGCATAATATAGGCTGGTTGAATAATGGAAAAAATTCATAATACATATCGCAGAGTAAGAGATAAGATTTTCACTTTTCTTTACCGCTTTTCATTCAAGGAATTGGCATATAAATCCACACTATCTATGCCCTTTTCTGTTGAAGGGGCAAGATATATTGCTATCAAAAAAGAAGTTTTTATTAAACCTAATGCTTGGTTTTTGACATTAAACCCTTCCGATTCAACTTCTAAAGACACTAAACTTTCTATAGATGAAGGTACTTATATTGGAAGGAATGCTCATATCGTGTCTTTGAAAAGTATACGAATTAGCAAGAATGTATTGATTGGTGATAACGTATATATCGCTGATAATTTTCATCGTTTTGATAGAGTTGATGTGCCCTATAAAGAGCAAGGAGTAGGCTTTAAGGCCGAGGTAGAAATTGGTGATGGCACATGGCTTGGAGAAAACGTTTGTGTTATTTCATCTAAGATAGGTAAACAATGCATTGTAGGAGCAAATTCTTTGGTTATTCATGATGTGCCTGACTATTGTATGGTAGCGGGTTCTCCTGCTCGAATTATCAAGACCTACAACCACATTAAACAAAGTTGGGAAAGGACCAAAGATTAAACATGAAAATAGTATTAAAACATCTCAAATTTTCTTGGTTGCCCATGCTTTTTTTGGTACTGACTGCGGGTAGTATGCTCTTCATATTTTTTAGAAAAGAGATGCTTTATTTTGTGTTTTTTCTATTCTCATCACTATTTGTCATTAAGAATCTTTACAAAAGAGAACTTCTAATTTTTGTACAGCTTTTAGTATTGTTTTTATCCTTACTTATTATCAACTACTTATTTTCATTATCACCTCAATCAACACAAAAGTTATTGGCCAATATTGTCATTTTCACTACTTCTATTTTTTCAGCAATGTATTATTGTAGAGAAGAAAATAAAAAACTATTTATTCCTAATCTTTATTTGGTTTTAAAAATAATTTTAATTCACGCCCTTATTAACTTCTTTATTTTTCCTTTTGTAAAACCTTTTTTAATTGAGATTAGTAATAGTCGTTATGACTGCGTTACTTTTCTAAACGTTTTCTTTTATCTTAAGTATACGCACTCATTTTCTGTATTGGGTATTGAGCTCGTTAGAAATCAAGGTATTTTTTGGGAACCTGGTGTCCTTCAGATTTTTCTAAACCTATTGCTCTTTATCCTCTCTTTTGTAAAAAAGAAAAGGGGTTTAATATTTTGGTTGACTATCCTAGCTATTTTTACAACTTTTTCAACTACTGGATTAGTTGTAATGTTTGTCCAACTTCTATTGTCATTTAGTTCCGAGATAAGAAAAAATATTTTGTTTTTACCCATAGCAGCATTTATGACTTTATTGGTGTATTACATTACAGCTATTAATATTTCTGACAAGCTTAATGGTGAGGGACAATATTCTTTTCAAGCTCGATTTTTTGATTTAGTTCAGCCCCTATATATGGTTGCTGAAAACCCCATGACTGGCGTTGGTTTGGACGATGAACAATTTATTAAAACTCGCCAAAAAACTAATTTTTCATTAAACTTAGAAGCTATTGATTTTTCAAATGTAAATGACAAGGGCTCGACTAACTCTATTATGTTTTTCTTGGCTGCTGCAGGGATACCATTTACCTTGATTCTTTTAGTGATGTTATATTATCAGGATTTTGTTCCTGAAAAGCGCAAATGGTTTTTCATTTTCGTTATAATTTCATTAATGACAGAGCCAATTATGCTCAGGCCTTTTTTCCTTACTTTTGTAATGTCAGGTGGTATTTATATAATCAACAAGTTTAGATGGAAAATATATTAATTTCTGGAGGAGCAGGATTTATTGGCTCTAATTTAGCATTGAAGCTTGTTAGTCTTGGACACAATGTAAGGGTTTTAGACAACCTTTCGCCCCAAATACATACCAATTCCAAAGAAAATTCTCAGTTATATCAGTCCATCAAAGGAAAAGTTACTTTTATAAACGGAGATGTAAGAAATAGAAAAGATTGGCAAAAGGCTATTGCCAATAGTACTGTTATTGTACACTTGGCTGCAGAAACTGGTACAGGTCAGTCCATGTATCAAATTGAAAAATATGTGCAAGTGAATTGTGGAGGGACAGCCATAATGTTAGATGTATTAGCCAATGAGAAATATACTGTTAAAAAAGTAGTTGTTGCCTCATCTCGTGCAATATATGGTGAAGGGAAGTACCATTGTGAATCGCATGGCGAGGTATATCCTGATGAAAGAGAAGATACTCAAATGTCAAACGGGCAATTTGAGCCATTATGCAGTATTTGCAAACAACCTTTGGGTATGTTAGCAACTGATGAAGATTCAAAGATTCATCCGTCTTCTATTTATGGAATTACTAAAAGTGACCAAGAGCAAATGATTCTTGTGGCTTGTAAGAGTTTAGGCATTTCCGCTATTGCTTTGAGGTATCAAAATGTCTATGGGCCAGGGCAGTCATTAATTAATCCTTACACTGGAATTTTATCTATTTTTTCTACTCGCATATTAAATAATAATCCCATAAATATTTTTGAAGATGGCAAGGAAAGTCGTGACTTCGTATTTATCGATGATGTTGTCAATGCGACTGTTTTAGCTATACAAGACAATAAACTTAAGTCGTGTTCATTGAATGTAGGTTCAGGAGTTTCGACTACGGTTCAGACGGTTGCAGATAGTCTAAAAAAACTATATCAATCTGATGTGGACATTAAGGTTTCGGGAAATTATAGGCTTGGCGATATTCGACACAATAAAGCTGACATTAGCAAAATAAAAAAACTCTTAGGTTTCAGTCCAAAAGTGTCATTTGATGATGGGCTAAAACAATTTGTAGATTGGGTTAAAAATCAAGAAGTCAATTCTGATAATTATGAGCAGTCTATAAATGAAATGAAAGATAAAGGGCTAATGAAATGAAAATAGGTATTGTAACAGTCACTTTTAATAGTTCTTCTGTATTAGACGATTTCTTCATTTCTATTGAACAACAAGACTATTCAGATTTTAATCTTTATATCATCGATAACAACTCTGTTGACGATACACTTTCAAAAGTAGACAGTTGGGCCTTTAAATCAAAAGTGCTTTTAAAAAACACCAATAACTTAGGTGTTGCAGCAGGCAATAATCAAGGGATTAAGTTGGCACTTAAAGACGGTTGCGATTTCGTATTGTTATTAAACAACGATACTATTTTTGAAGATAAGTTGTTGTCAAAACTAGTCGAGACCTACAACACGTATGGCTCATCAATTGTAGTTCCAAAGATGAATTATTTTTCTCCTTCCAATATGATTTGGTATGCTGGAGGCTTTTATAACAGAAAAAAAGCATTTTTAAATTTTCATCGTGGGCAAGGAGAGATTGATAACAACCAATACAATGTTGACGATAAGATAGAGTATGCCCCAACATGTTGTGCCTTAATACATCAATCTGTTTTTGAAGATATTGGTTTGATGGACGAGAAGTACTTTGTGTATTTTGATGACACCGACTTTTTCTTTCGAGTTTTAAAAGATGGAAAACACGAAGCTAGGTACAGACACGACATTCATTTTTTACACAAAATAGGTAGTCTTACTAATTCTAGAAATAAAGATAAACCAATAAAATATGGAGAATTCTTTATAAAGCAGAATAGTAAAAATCACGTCTATTTTTTAAGAAAACAAAAAACACTAATTGCATATATCAATTTAATTTATTTGTGGTTTTATTTGACAAGTCGTTTTTTTATAAGTCGTAGGTTTGAAAAAAAATGGAGTATCTTTTACCTCATACAAACGTCCTATTTTCAAGGATTTAAAATGTAATAATGAAAGTAAATACATTCATTGTAGGCGCACCAAAAGCAGGAACCACTTCCTTGCACCATTATCTCAATCAGCATACTGATGTGAGTATGAGTAGTGTGAAAGAGCCTAACTTTTTTTCCTCAAAAGAAGTAGAGTCTTTGTTCTATAATTCCAAATGTATTGACGATAGCAATGACTATCACAAATTATTTTCCAAAGAAAAAAGACAAATTAGAGGAGAAGCTAGCGTATCTTATTTGTTTTATGAAAATGTGCCTAAGCGTATTTATGATTATAACTCTGAAGCTAAATTTATCATAATGCTTAGAGAGCCTATTGAACGTGCATTTTCTCATTATTTGATGGATTGTCGTTTGGGTTTTTGCTCAGAAAAATTAGAAGACATCATAGCTAATCCACAAAGCTATCCGCAATATTTTCAACAATACTTAGAGTTAGGCAATTATTATTCGCAAATAAAAAGGTATCAAGATATCTTTGAAAAAGAACAGCTATTGGTTATTTTTTATGAAGACTTCAAGACTAATACCGAAAAAGTGATGAATCGTGTTTTTAGCTTTTTAGAAATAGAACAACAGGAGATAGATTTGAGTATTAAAAATCCTTTTTTATCACCTTCTAACACATTAATTTATAAGTTGTATAAATTCAACATTATAAGAAAAGGAGTAAAGACTATTATGCCTGAACGTCTTTTATCATTAATTAGGTCCAAGTATTTTTCAGCTAAGTCCAAGCCGATGCTTTCCAAGGCTACAGAGCAACAGTTGAAAGTATTTTACAAGTCCGATGTTTTTCAGCTTGAAAAACTCTTAAATACAGATTTAGCTAGATGGAACATAAAATAGCTATTATTGACCCCGTAGGAATAAAGAGTGGAATGAATCATTACGATACATTTCTGTGTACTTCATTGGATAAATTAGGGATTGATACTTATATCTACTCTAATTTTAATGTGAAATCCGAAACTGTCGTTTCTCAGCCAGTTTTCGGAACTGTTTTTAAAAATAAACTTTCCCAAACGTTCAATTTTATTAAGGGAATGTTCAAGTCTGTTATGGATTGTAGAAGAAACAAAATCAAAACAGTTATTATTCACGTTTTTTCTACACACAATATGGCAATAATGACTTACGCTATTAGCAAATTGTTTGGGCTAAAAACGATAACCATTTCTCATGATGTTTTTTCATTTACTGATCAAGATAGCAAATGTTATCATCACTTAATTTACAACCGTTGGTCAGATAGAATAGTGGTTCATAATAGTTACTCTTTAGATCATTTGCTACCTCAAATAGAATCCAAGATGCATTCTAAAGTAAGTGTGTTAAAACATGGCTCATTCGTTGGTTTGCCAGATAATTCAATAAGCAGAAAGTCGGCTAGAAAGGCATTGAATTTGGACGAGCAAAGGAAATATATTTTGTTTTTTGGACGCATAAAACCCAATAAACGTTTAGACCTTATCCTTAGAGCGATGCCTAATATTGATTCCTCAATACACCTTATTATTGCTGGTCATTTAGGAAAAGATGACTTTAACAAGTACCAATCTATCATCGATGAATTGGATTTGTCAAGTAGATTAGTTTTAGAAATTAACTACATCAGCGAAGAAAAAAGAGAATTGTATTTCAAGGCAACCGATTGTTTAGCCTTGCCCTATGAGCTCATTTTTCAAAGTGGTGTTTTATTGATGTCAATGTCCTATGGTTTGCCAGTGGTAGCTTCACAAATACCTTCTTTTGAAGAAGTTATTGAAGATGGAAAAAACGGTTTGCTTTTTGAAAAAGGTAATGTAGACGATTTGGCAAAGCAGTTGAATGCTTTGATGAATAATAAGGATTTAATGAATGAAATACCACAAAATGCAATTAGCAATATGAAAGAAAACTATTGTTGGGACTCTATTGCTAAGGGCTATGTTGAGATAATAAAAACTCTCTAAGGTTTGTTTTGTTTACTTTTGTTTTGACTTTTAGAGAAACTATTTTTGAATAAATAATTTACATATGAAGAAATACGTATTATTTTTTGTGTTATCAAAGTTCTCACTATTAATGATAGGGCAAACCAATGCACCTCTAAGTCATTCTTATTATTCTTATTTAGAAAAGGATATGCATGACATAGGCGTTTCAAAACACACCTCATTTAAGCCTTTTTTATATTCTACTGATGACATCATATTTTACAATTCTTTTAAGCCAATTGTTTCAAAAAAGTCACTCATTCATAATTTTCTTAACTCCAATTTACTCAGTATTGAGCATGCAGATTATAGTTTTGTACTTAACCCTCTTTTTCATTTTGAGATAGCTGAAGATAATGATAGAAGATATGTCAATACAAGAGGGATTGAGGTGAAAGGTAGGGTTGGTGAAAAGTTATCTTTTTATTCATCTTTCTATGAAAATCAAATGGTACTTCCAAACTATTTAGAAGGCTATGTGAGAAAGAATGAGAATGTTTTGCCTGGTCAGGGCATTGTAAAGTATTACCCCTTTCTTAATGAGGGCATTATGGATTTTTATTACGCTACTGGCTACATAAATTATGATATTAATCGCTTTTTTGATGTACAGTTAGGTCATGGCAAACATTTTATTGGCGATGGTTATCGTTCTATGATGCTTTCCGATAATTCATTTAATTATCCTTATTTGAAAATAACTACGGATGTATGGAAATTTAAGTACGTCAATCTATTTTCTTATTTTCAAGATATCAATTTCGACATAGATGCGCCAGATATAAGTAAGTCAAAATTTAGTGCCATTCATTACTTAAGCACTAATATAGGTGAACGTTTGAATATTGGTATTTTCGAATCCATAATGTTGGGCGAAGATAGTTTAGGCAATGTGTTTGATATCAACTACATGAACCCTATAATCTTTTACAGACCTGTAGAATACTCCATTGGCTATTCAAGACAAGGTAACGCATTGCTAGGTTTGTCATTAAAGTATAAGATAACATCTACTTCTCATTTGTATGGTCAAGTAGTACTTGATGAGATTGCAATAAGTGATTTTAGAGCTCAAAATGGGGCGTGGCGTAATAAATATGGAGGACAAGTAGGTATGAAATATTTCGAAGCCTTTGGGCTTGAAAACCTAACTCTACAATCTGAACTTAACTTTGCTCGACCATTCACGTATTCTCACTTCAATCCCATACAAAATTACGCTCATTATGCTCAGCCTTTGGCACACCCTTTAGGAGCAAGTTTTTTAGAAAATGTAAGTTTTATTCGTTATAGAAAAGATAGATGGACGGCGGATTTAAAATTGATACACGCTAAATATGGCGGAGAAATTGCTGGAGATACTACAAATTATGGTAGTGATATTTTTTTGCCCTATGACGAGAATTATAAAGAGTTTGGCAATGATATTGCCCAGGGAAACACTTCTAATTTACAAATCATAGACTTGAGAGTCGGCTATATTATCAATCCAAAAACAAATATGAAGATAGAGTTAGGTCTTACTAATAGGTCGTTAAGTGATAGAAATAGCACCGCTGACAATCAGTACCTTTTCTTCTCCTTCAAAACCGATTTACAGAATTTTTATTACGATTTTTAGATTAATTCTAAATTGAAAATTTTGCTAAATATTTAGCAAATAAAGCCTATGAAAATATAAAAAGTGGTAAATTTATCCCCTAGATAAAAATTGATGGTTTTTGTCTTAAAATATTCTAAATCAAACACTTACAAATTGTCTATAAACGACGTTTTACAGCTTTCAAAAATCAGATTGACTACGAGTGTGGTATTTTCTGCCATTGCGGGCTATTTTATTGCTGGAGGAATATTCCAGTCCTTTGATTTGATAGCTCTTATTTTGGGTGGTTTTTTAGTCGTTGCATCATCGAACGGTTTCAATCAAGTTATAGAAAAAGACTTGGATAAACTGATGAAACGAACTGAAGACAGGCCCTTACCAAAACAAAGAATGACCACCAATCAAGCACTAATTTTGTCATTAGCGATGGGTCTTTTAGGCGTTTTTTTCTTATTTTCAATTAATTTTTACTCTGGTTTTTTTGGTTCGCTATCAGTCTTCTTGTATGTGTTAGCTTACACCCCCTTGAAACGGATTTCATCTTTTTCAGTTTTTGTAGGAGCTTTTCCTGGTGCTATTCCTTTTATGTTAGGTTGGGTAGCAGTAACCAACGATTTTGCTATTGAAGCAGGTATCCTATTTGCTATACAATTTATCTGGCAGTTTCCTCATTTTTGGGCTATTGCTTGGGTTTCTGACGAAGACTATAACAAAGCAGGTTTCAAAATGCTTCCCGGTGCGAAAGGAAAAGCTACTGCTTTCAAAACATTGATTTACACCTTATTTTTAATTCCCCTATCTATATTACCCATATTTGGATTTGCAGGTGAGTTAAAACTTTCATTATTAGCCTGTTTATTGGTAGTGATTTTGGGCTTATGGTTTTTTACAAAGTCCGTAATGTTATTCAAAACACTCTCCGATGAAGATGCTAAGAAGCTCATGTTTGCTTCCTTCATATACCTTCCTTTATTACAATTAATTTACGTTACAGATAAACTATTATGACAACATTTGAAGAACAAAAAAAGAAGTCAGCCAAGCCACTATTATGGATTTCTATGATTAGTATGTCCATGGTTTTTGCTGGTTTAACAAGTGCCTTAGTGGTCAGAAAAGCTGAAGGAAATTGGTTAGTGTTTGATTATCCGATTTGGTTTTATATCAGTACAGCGCTCATCATACTTTCTAGCTTTACGATAAATTGGGCGAAAAATAACGTCAAGAAAGATAATCTTGATATGGCTAACAAAGGCTTTCTATGGACTTTAGTATTAGGCTTAGGTTTTGCCCTTTCGCAGTACCTTACTTGGGGAGCTTTGTATAATGAAGGCGTTTATTTTACAGGGCCTGGCAGTAATGCTTCGGGCTCTTTTCTTTATGTCCTAACCTTATTGCACTTGTTGCACTTGGCAGGAGGAATAATAGCCTTGTTAATTACGACTTACAAAGCTAAAACTGGAGCTTACTCTAGTCAAAATTCTTTAGGGGTAGAGCTGTGTGCTATTTTTTGGCACTTTTTAGATTTTTTATGGCTTTATTTATTCCTATTTTTACTATATATTAACTAATATTGTAAAACTTTTCAAACCTAGAAAAAATGGCTGACATTACAACAAATGAAAACAAAGCTTGGATAGGAGGGGATATTCCTTTCAAGGCAAGTTATGGCAAACTGATGATGTGGTTCTTCTTAGTCTCAGATGCACTTACCTTCTCTGGATTCTTATGTGCTTACGGATTTATGCGTTTCAAATACGCTCACGTATGGCCTGTAGCTGATGAAGTCTTTACTCATTTTCCATTTTTAAAAGGAGAGTATCCTATGTTGTTTGTTGCATTAATGACATTTATTCTAATTATGAGTTCTGTAACAATGGTACTTGCAGTTAATGAAGGTCATAAAAACAACAAGAATAAAGTGATTTTATGGCTTGGATTAACCATTGTTGGAGGTTTTATCTTCCTAGGTTCTCAAGCGTGGGAGTGGGGACACTTCATTCATGGAGATAAAGGTGGTATAGAATTAGCAAACCACGATATAGTACATGTTGTTAATTCCGATTCTCATTTTTATTCTATTTATGACTTGGTTGGCGTAGACTCATATGCCGATGATGTTAATATTACTATCGATGATGTCAAAGGAGCATTGATGGCAGATAGTCAATACGGCATACGATTAGCCGATAAGTCTGTCGTTAGTGGAGAAGCAGCAATGGCTTATTTGAATAATGCCGAAGTTGTACTGGGGGCTAACCTTGTAAGAAATGAGTACGGACACCAATTATTCGCTAATTTCTTTTACTTCATTACAGGTTTTCACGGATTTCACGTATTCAGTGGTGTAGTGATACTCATTGTAATTTTTATCAATGTAATTAAAGGTACATACGAGAGGAGAGGGCACTATGAAATGGTTGAGAAAGTAGGTCTATATTGGCACTTTGTCGATTTGGTATGGGTATTCGTATTTACCTTCTTCTATTTAGTATAAACAAACAATTTAAACAGATATATTATGTCAGAGCAAACAGGAACTTGGTGGATTTGGAGAGTATTTTGGATTCTATTAATCGTTACTGCCGTTGAGGTTATTTTAGGTATCATCAAACCAGCAGTACTTATCGATAATTCCTTTTTAGGAACAACACTGTTGAATCTTATTTTTATTATTCTTACTATCATAAAGGCAGCTTACATTGTAATGGAGTTCATGCACTTAGGACAAGAAGTAAAGGGTTTAAAACTTTCTATTCTTTTACCAGCAGTAGTGTTAATTCCTTATCTTATGTTTATTCTTTTGACAGAGGGTCATTATATTTTTGGAACACTATAGCCAATGAAGAAGTATAAAGGTTTATTAGCAATATTAATTTTGATTTTACCTACTGCCATTTATGTTTTTTTGACCTATGGCAAACATAACTTCACGCATTTGCCTTACGTAGGTCCTCAGACCGATTCTACTTATCACAGTATTCCAGACTTTGCCTTTGTCAATCAGTCTAACGACACCATTAGTCAGTCCGATTACGAAGGGAATATCTACTTAGCGAATTTTGTTTTTACAACTTGCCCAACCATATGCCCAGTAATGACATACAATATGCGTAGAGTACAACAAAAGATGGAGCAATATCCTAATTTTATGATACTGTCACATACTATTTTTCCAGAATACGATACGCCAGAGGTACTCTTAGAATACGCCAACAAGATGGAAGCAGATTTGTCTAATTGGAATTTTGTAACAGGAAATAGAGAAGATATTTATTCCATTGCCAAATCTTATTTTGTTAATGTGATGGAAGACAGCACAGCCCAAGGAGGTTTTCTGCATTCTGAATACTTTGTATTATTAGATAAAGAAGGGCGTATTCGAGCTAGAAACGACGATAATGGTAACAATATTGGTGTTTACGATGGCACTGATGATTACGAAGTTGGACTATTGATAGATGACATTAAGGTTTTGATGGCAGAATATAATTTAGCAAAGAAAGATAAGAATGAATCAAAACGATAAATTCTATATCCCATTGATAGTAGCCTTATCGGTTATTATTCCTTTGGCAGTAGCAGGATTAATGTTCTTGCCTGTCGATTTACGTCTTTCTTTCGGCGGTGCTGATTTACGTTCCTTACCATTTTTTCATGCTGTGCTCAATGGCTCAACTGCTGTTTTGTTGGTGGTAGGTTTTGTTTGGATTAAGAATAAAAAGATTGCCTTACACCGTATTGCTATGATGAGTGCATTTATCTTATCGGCAGTATTTTTGGTGTCTTATGTGATTTCAAAGTTATCCAATGCACCAACGCCTTATGGTGGTGAAGGTTGGTTAAGACCGACTTATTTCTTTATACTTGTTTCGCACATTATACTTTCAATTCCTGTTCTTCCTTTAGCGTTATTAGCGATTTATAGAGGTGTTACTGGCGAATTCCAAAAGCATGTAAAAATCGTAAAATGGACATTTCCTATTTGGATGTATGTGGCTATTACTGGAGTATTAGTATATATTTTTATGATGCCATATTATGCTTAAATTTGTACCTATGAAACACCTCACTCTTATCTTATTATTTTTAGCAACTCTGATGAATCAATCTTATGCTCAGTGTGCTATGTGTAAGTCGGTTGTAGAAAGCAACATCGATGGAGGTAGTGCCATAGGCTCAGGCCTGAACGATGGCATATTGTATCTTATGGCGATGCCTTATTTGTCTTTGGCGATAGTCGCTTTTGCTTGGATGCGATACAATAAACGCCTCAAAGCATAGTTAACCAAATAACTATATCTTTGATGGTATGAAAAGAATCCTTTTTCTTATTTGTTTTGTTTTTGGTACGGCTAGTATTTATGCCCAAAAGCAATGGAATTTAGAAGATTGTTTGCGTCATGCTCAAGACAATAACATTACGATTAAAAAGGCCTTTCTCAATACCGAAATTTCTAAACAAAATCATTTTCAATCTAAAATGGCTTTATTGCCTAACTTGAATGCTAGTCTTTCTGATAACACCAATTTTGGACGCAATATAGATCCTGTAACTAATCAAATTACTATTGATAGAGTACGCAATAATAATTTTAGTTTGAGTTCATCAATAACACTTTTCAATGGTTTTCAGAGCATCAACAACATTAGAAAAAATAATTTTGATTATTTGTCATCGAAATACGATGCTGAAAAAATAGCCAACGATATATCGGTCAATATTGTAACAGCCTATTTGCAATTGCTATACAATTCGGACTTGGTAGAAGTGAGTCAGCAGAAGGTTGATGTTTCAGAATTGCAAGTAGAACGTATTTCTAAGATGGTAGAAGTAGGGAGTTTACCTAAAGGCGATTTGCTCAATACTGAATCCCAAAAAGCCCAAGAAGAATTGCAACTCATCAATGCTCAAAATCAAAGGGATATCGCTAAGTTGAATTTAATGCAGTTATTGGATTTGTCGGTTTCCGAATCCTTTGATGTAGTTCAGTTGGAAGTTGAGGTCGATGAAAATTACAGCACAGTTGGCAATCAAGCTGTTTATGCTCTAGCTTTAGAAAATTTGCCAGATGTAAAAACTGCCGAGACTAAGCTCAAAAGCTCTGAACGTTCCTTAGCCATATCTCAAGGAGCTAGGAGCCCACGTTTGAGCCTATCAGCTAGTGTAGGAACTTTGTATTCTGATGCTAATAGACGCTTATTTTACGATTCTTTAGGAGCGATACCAACTTATCAAGACTATCCTTTTGAAGATCAATTTAACGACAACGTTAGTCAAGCTATTAGTTTGAGTTTGAGCATTCCCATTTTTAATAATTGGCAAGCCAATGCATCTATTAGCCGAGCAAAGATAGGAGTCTTACAAGCCCAATACAGTGTGCAAGAGGCTAAAAACAATTTGAGAAAAACTATAGAACAAGCCCAGAATGATGCTCGTTCGGCACAAAAGAAATATATAGCGAGTAAAAAGGCCGTTGCATATCAAGAAGAATCTTTCCAATATACGCAGAACAAGTACGACTTGCAGTTGGTCAATTCTTACGATTATAACAACGCTAAAAACACACTTTTTAAGGCTGAAACCGATTTGTTGCAGTCTAAATACGATTACCTATTTAAAACCAAGATGTTGGACTTTTATATGGGCAAACCCCTTACATTTTAACTTATGACAGTATTTATTATTTTCATTTTAGTTGGCATCGCTTTGTTCTATTTCGGTAGAAAAAAAGAAAATCGTCTGATGCGAATTTTTGGGATCTCTTTATTTGCTTTGGGATTCCTACTTCTTATTGCTAAATGGGCAGGTTGGATATCTTCTGAAGACGGTATTAATGTGCAAACTACTAAGGTGCAAAAGAGAACTATAGTACAAACGGTTTCGGCAAGTGGTAAGATTCAGCCAGAGGTAGAAGTTAAGATATCGCCTGATGTTTCTGGTGAGATTGTACAGCTTTACATTATGGAAGGCGACCAAGTAGAAAAGGGCGATTTGTTGTTGAAGATAAAGCCTGACACCTACCAATCTATGTTGGAAAGAAGTCAAGCCGCTTTGAACACTTCTAAGTCAGCACTTGCCAAAGCCAAAGCCCAATTGATAGAAAGTGAGGCCAACTTTAACAGAAACAAATCACTCTACGATAACGGTACTATTTCTAAATCTGAATTTGAAAAAATACAAGCCTCCTATACGGTAGCTCAGCTCAATGTAGAAGATGGAGAATATGCAGTTAGTAGCGCTCAAGCCTCTTTAAGAGAAGCTCAAGAAAATTTGAATAAGACTAATATCTACGCTCCTATTGGTGGTACTATTTCACACCTCAATGTAGAGTTGGGTGAGCGAGTGGTAGGAACAGCTCAAATGGCAGGAACGGAGTTGTTGCGTCTAGCTAATTTGAACCTTATGGAAGTAGCTGTTGAGGTCAATGAGAACGATATCAATAGCGTAAGTTTGGGCGATACAGCCCTTATTGAAGTAGATGCTTTTCTAGGAGAGAAATACAAAGGCTTAGTTTCTGAAATTGCCAATTCGGCTAATATAACAGGCTCTAGTGCTGACCAAGTGACTAACTTTGAAGTCAAAGTAAGGATTATTGATTCTGTCAGTTTCAGACCCGGTATGACAGCTACTGTGGATATACAATCTGAACATGTCAAAGACGTATTGTCTTTGCCCATACAAGCCGTAACAACTCGTAAAGATACAGCTGGGGGAGACGATAAGCTAGAATGTGTCTTTGAAGTGCAAGGCGCTACCGTTAAGATGGTAGTAGTTAAAACGGGGATTCAAGACGATGAATACATACAGATACTTTCGGGTGTTAGCGATAGTATGTCTGTTGTCAAAGGTCCGTATAGTGCAGTTTCACGATTACTCAATGACGGTTCATTTATCGTCAACGATGAGTCATCATCTTCCAAAGGCTCAGGCATTTCATTTTCAGTAAGCAGTAACTAATATGACTTGGATACTAGCCATAGAAACGGCTACTAAAAGCTGTTCGGTAGCTTTAGCTAGGGACGGTCATTTAGTGGCTGTCAAAGAAGAAGTTTCAGAACAGTATTCTCATTCCGAACAACTCACCATATTCATAGAACAACTTTTACAACAAGAGGGGTTCAAGGTATCTGACTTGGACGCCATTGCCGTAAGTTCAGGACCGGGTTCTTATACTGGACTCCGAATAGGCGTATCTACTGCCAAGGGTTTGTGTTATGCTAGTGATGTGCCTTTGATAGCCGTATCTACTTTGGGTGCTATGGCACAAGCTATGAAAGACAAGTATCCTGAGGTACAATTGTGCCCTATGCTCGATGCTAGACGTATGGAAGTCTATTGTGCGCTTTATACTAAATCACAAGCAAGTCCAGTAGTGGCAAAAATCATAGACGAGGATTCTTTTGCGGAGGAATTGGCACAAGGACCCCTATTATTTTTTGGCGATGGTGCAGACAAATGTCAAGATGTGCTCACCCATACTAATGCCCATTTTGAATTGGGCGTTTATCCTTCGGCAACAAATATGATTCCTTTAGCACAGGACAAATTTCAAAACCAAGACTTTGTAGATGTAGCCTATTTTGAGCCTTTTTACCTCAAGGATTTTGTGGCGGGTGTGAAGAAGTAACAACTTAACCTAAGCTTAACGTCAGTCGTAATTTAGTAAATAATTTTCTTATTCTCCTATTAAATTATGAATCAAACCTATCAATGAAAAAACTCATCTTTTTATTGCTTTTCAGCTATTAGTTTTGTGGGCAGTATTAGATTCATTATATTGATAAAAATGAAAAATAAATTAAAAAAAATCTTGTGGAATAATATAACGGCTTTGATAGTATGTATTTTATTCTACCTATGGGTGAAATATTGCTAGTTTAAAACGAGTACAATTAAAGCCTTTCTCTGAGGTGTGTTTACATCGCTTTTGTCTAATTTTGTACTTCATGAGTTCATTCATTATCTATATCGATTCTTGGTGTCCGATGTGTGTACGTTTTGGGTCTTTGCTCAATCGTTTCGATATCTTCAATAGTATCCGTCAAGCCGATATACGAACTTATGAAGGCTCAGCTATTTCCAAAGAAAAAGGTTTAGAACAACTAGCATCTATCAATAGACATTCTCGTGTCTTTTACGGTTACAATAGCATCTGGCAAATACTAGTCAGACTGCCTCTCTTGTGGGTGTTTGTTCCTGTCTTTTATATTTTAAAAGTGAGTCGGTTTGGGCATTGGGCTTATAAGGAATTGGCTATTAAGCGTCAGATTATTCCTTTGCATTGTAAAGAAGAAGACTGCCGCCCTAACTAGCGTTTTGGGCTTTCTTCATAGCCTTTGCTAGGGCTTGGTGCTCTTGACTGCCAAACAATACCTTGCTACCGTTAGTCAATTCTATTTGCAAACCTTTATCGCCACTAACGTTGTAGGCCTTGCTCTCAAAACCAAAGCGTATGCCCCAACCCCCAAACTCCTTTATGGGCGAGTAGGTACGGGCTTTATAGCTTTTGATATCTTCAAAGGGAATCAGTCGTTCTTTGATGTGTATGGGAAAAAACTGATAGTGCAATCCTTCAGAACTAACTCTTAGCTTGAGCTTCATGAACCAAAACAATACCGGCAAACCTAAACCAACCAGTAAGGAAAAGGTAATTATACCCTCATCGCTGAGGGGTTTATCGCCAATGACATTGCCCATCATAACTTGTTGGTAGATGCCGTACAAGGAAAATGCTGGAAAAAAAAGGATAACTAACCAAAGTAGTTTTTGTCTAAAATGCTGATCTTCTTTGAAGTAGGTCATACTCCAAAAATAAGATATAATATCATTTTAAAGAGTAAGTTTTTAGAAATTTATTTTCAATTTCTTCTCTGCTGACTTCTCCATAATAAATTTGTATTTCTCTTTTCCCACAACCCACCAATTTATCTTCAGCTACCCAAGTAGCTGAGATGACACTTACTGTGTATCCTTCTTCATTGAATTTTAGTGTTTTGGTTGCTTGTCCAAAAAAGATGCCCTTATCGATTTGTTTATCAACCTGGTCAATCATATCATTGATTTCTTCTGTTTCTTGTTCTTCTAAACCTTTGGCTTGTTTTTGACAATCGGAATGTGTACGGCTAGAGAGACCTATGCAGAAAGGGCATAGAATACTAGTGGTAAATGTTTCATAGTTTTAAGTTTAATTCGTTAATGCTAAGTTAAAGTATTTACTATATTAAGTCAAGGACTGCTGGTAGCTCTGTAGTTGGTAACTGACAACTTTTGTTTTGGCAAAGGTAGAAGGTCGTTTGCCCTTCCAGCATTTTATTTTGCAACAAAGGTAATGGGCTATCGGTCGTGCTGCCTAATAGCAAGGTGTTGGGGGCATAGTGTTGTTTAAAGTCTAGGGCTTTTTGTACGGCTTGAGTTCCAACAATAGCCACTTCATAAAAAGGGGCTATATAGTTTAGCATCAAGATAGCCCAATTGGAATAGCCTGAACCGTAAGAGGGCATATCGTTTTTGATGTTGTTCAATTGCAGTTGTGCTATATTCAAATAGTCGCTATTGTCTAAAAGTTGTCCTAAAGCAAATAGGTTATTCGCCATAACGGAAGACGATGCCGGCATGACGTTGTCGTTAATTTCCATTTTACGAGCTACAAGGGGGGCGTCTAAGTCTGAGGTAAAGAAAAACATACCGCTCTGACTATCGTAAAAATGAGCGTGGCAATAGTCTGTTAAGTCCTTAGCCTTGTTGAGCCATTGCTCGTCAAAGGTCGCTTCATACAAACGTATGAATGCAGAAATGGTCAAGGCATAATCTTCTAAAAAACCATTGATAGAAGACTGTCCGTCTTTGTAGCTGTGCCACAAACTATGGTCACTTTGACATTGTTTGTCTATAATAAAACGGGCGTTTTTTATGGCAGTGTGCAAATAGTATTTGTTGCCAAAAGCTAAGTAGGCATCGTTATAGGCTTGGCACATAAGGGCGTTCCAAGAGGTTAAGGATTTATCGTCTAAAGCTGGGCGTGTGCGTTGTTCTCTTTCTTCTAACAATTTGCTTTGCCAGTGTTTGACTTTTTGCTGAAAGACGTCTAGCTCTAGATTTTCTTTTTTACAAAAGTCGGCATCGCTTTGGTCTTTGACTAAGATGTAATTGCCTTCTTCCCAAAAGCCTTTGTGGTTGATGTTGTAGTATTTAGTAAATAGGGGATAGTCTTGCCCCAAAAGGCTTTTGAGTTCTTCTTTTTTCCAGACGTAAAACTTACCTTCAAGCCCTTCACTATCGGCATCTAGAGCTGAATAGAAAGCACCATTGTCGTGGGTCAACTCCCTTTCAACAAAGGCTAAAGTTTGTTCTACAATGTCCTTATACATTTCTTTGCCATAGCAGGTGTAGGCTTCGCTATACAAACTCACCAACTGGGCGTTGTCGTACAGCATTTTTTCAAAGTGGGGCAATTTCCATAGCTTATCTGTAGAATAACGGGCAAAGCCACCGCCCACTTGGTCGTATATGCCGCCCCAAGCCATTTTATCTAAAGTTAGCTGAACGTACTCACTCAGTTTGTTGTCTTGTTTGAGGTGTGCATAACGCATCAAAAAAAGGTAGTTGTTGGGAATGGGGAATTTAGGTGCTCGCTTAGGACCTCCCTCTTTGTAGTCGAATTGTTTACTCCAAGGCTCCAGGGTATTTTCCAAATCCTGCCAACTGAAGTTGGGCTTTTCTTTGTTGTAACTGACTAGCTCTGACTGTTGTATACCTTTGGCTAACTTTTGGGCATAGTCTAGCATATCTTGTGGGCGTTGCTCGTAAAAATTGGCAACTTGATTAATCTGTTCTATCCATTGTTTCTTAGGGAAATAGGTGCCTCCCCAAACGGGGCTGCCATCGGGCAAGGCTATGCAATTGAGTGGCCAGCCTCCACGCTGTTGCATGAGTTGAACGGCATTCATATAAACTTGGTCAATGTCTGGTCGTTCTTCTCTATCTACTTTGATATTTATGAAACGCTCATTCATGACTTGTGCCACTTGTTCATCTTCAAAACTTTCGTGCTCCATAACGTGACACCAATGACAGGCCGAATAACCAATGCTAATGATAAGTAACTTGCCCTCTTTTTGAGCTTTAGCTAGGGTTTCTTCATTCCAAGGATACCAATCCACAGGATTGTTAGCGTGCTGTAATAAATATGGACTCGTCTCATTGACTAGGGCGTTGGTATGTTGGGCTTCTTTCATTTCAGTCGTTCCTTAAATGCAAGACTATTTGAAGATAGTCAAGAGCGATGATCTTATGGTGTTGCTGCTAATACGAATTGGAGAATTATTGATTTAACTCTCTAAACTTAGCAAAAAAGTGTGGAATAGTTTCTATGCCCTTGAAATAGTTAAATAAACCGTAGTGCTCATTAGGAGAATGGATAGCGTCGCTATCCAAGCCAAAGCCCATAAGAATAGACTTTACGCCGAGTTCTTTTTCAAATAGAGCTACAATAGGAATACTACCTCCACTTCTTACGGGTACGGGCTTTTTGCCATAGGTAGCCTCCATAGCAGTACTCGCTGATAAGTAAGCTGGACTATCTGTAGGTGCTACATAAGGTTCTCCTCCATGATGAGGACGCACTTCTACTTTTACACTTTTTGGTGCAATAGCTTTGAAATGGTCTTCAAATAGCTTAGTAATTTCTTCATCGTTTTGATTAGGAACTAAACGCATAGAAATTTTAGCAAATGCTTTGGAGGCAATGACTGTTTTTGCACCTTCTCCAGTATATCCGCCCCATATACCATTAACGTCAAGGGTAGGGCGTATGCCTGTTCGTTCCATAGTCGTATAACCTTCTTCGCCATGAACATCGCTAAGGTCTAAGGCCTTTTTATAGTGTTCTAAAGAAAAGGGAGCTCTTGCCATATCGGCTCTCTCTTGGGAAGATAAATCGACCACTTTATCATAAAACCCAGGTATGCTGATGTGGTTATTCTCATCTTTCATAGATGCTATCATCTCACATAAAATATTGATGGGGTTGGCAACAGCACCACCATATAAGCCAGAGTGTAAATCTCGATTTGGCCCCGTAACTTCTACTTCTACATAGCTCAACCCTTTAAGACCCGTAGTGATGGATGGCGTGTCGTTAGCAATGATTCCTGTATCTGAAATGAGAATAGCATCGCACTTAAGACGTGTTTTGTTGGCCTTAACAAAATCACCCAAATTATCAGAACCAACTTCTTCTTCACCTTCAATCATAAACTTGACATTACAGGCTAAAGAGTTGGTTTGCATCATCAACTCAAATGCTTTGACGTGCATAAACATTTGTCCTTTATCATCGCATGCTCCACGAGCAAAAATAGCACCGTCTGGGTGTATATCTGTAGTCTTAATAACGGGTTCGAAAGGGCCGCTTTCCCAAAGCTCTAAGGGGTCGGCAGGTTGAACATCGTAATGACCATAGACTAAAACAGTAGGGAGCTGAGGGTCAATGATTTTTTCACCATACACAATTGGGTATCCTTTAGTTGGGCATATTTCTACCTTGTCGGCACCAGCTTTGACTAAATGGTCTTTGACGGATTCGGCACAAGCGTTCACATCTTGGCTGTAAGCTGGGTCTGCACTAATGGAAGGAATTCTAAGTAAATCCATTAATTCCTCTACGAATCGGTCTTTGTGTTCTTGAATGTATGTTTTAATGTGTTCCATAATTATACGAGACTATTTCCTGTCATTTCTTGGGGGATGTCTACTCCCATAATGGTTAGTATAGTTGGGGCAATATCGCCCAGTTTTCCGTTGTTTAAATGCCTGTACTCGCTGTTCAATAAAATGCTTGGCACTAGGTTAGTGGTATGTGCTGTGTTAGGACTACCGTCAGCATTAATAGCAAAGTCGGCATTGCCATGGTCGGCAATAATGATAAAGGCATAATCGCTTTTTAGACCTGCTTCAACAACTTCTTTAGTACATTGATCTACTGTTTCTACAGCTTTGATGATGGCGTTATAATCACCAGTATGTCCTACCATATCAGGGTTGGCAAAATTAAGACATATAAAGTCGGCCCTAGCATGTTCTAGCTCAGGGACTATTTTAGCTACGACTTCATGAGCACTCATCTCTGGTTGTAAGTCATAAGTAGCGACTTTTGGAGAGTTTGCCATCAGTCGTTTTTCTCCTTCAAATTCGGCTTCTCTACCCCCAGAGAAAAAGAAAGTAACGTGCGGGTATTTTTCTGTTTCGGCAATACGTATTTGCTTCAATCCATTTTCGGCAATGACTTGTCCGAGTGTATTGTTGAGGTTGTCTTTTTCAAATATGACGTTTACGTTTTTGAAATTTTTATCGTACATCGTCATAGTGGTATAATGTAAGTCTAAAGTATGCATTTCAAACTCAGACTTATCTTCTTGAGTCAGTACATTAGTGATTTCTCTACATCTATCCGTTCTGAAATTAAAACAGATGACAGCATCACCGTTTTTGATTGTTGCTAC
>CAJWHN010000008.1 GCA_913041085.1 uncultured Flavobacteriales bacterium
TATCCGTTCTGAAATTAAAACAGATGACAGCATCACCGTTTTTGATTGTTGCTACGGGTTCATTTTTATCATTGACACAAACTATGGGTTTTATAAATTCATCTGTAACACCATCGTCATAAGAATTTTGAATACTCTGTACTATATCTTGTGTCGGTTTTCCTTGACCTTTCGTTAATAAATCAAAGGCTAGTTTCACACGTTCCCAACGATTATCTCTGTCCATAGCGTAATACCTGCCACAGACTGAAGCTATCTTTGCACCAAAAAGGTTGTTTTCTAATTCTTCTAAAAATCCTTTACCACTTTTTGGGTCGGTGTCTCTACCGTCGGTAAAGGCATGAACATAGACTTCTTTTACTCTAGCTTTTTGTGCTAAGCGACATACTTCGAATAGATGTTGGGAATGGGAGTGGATACCGCCATCTGAAATGAGCCCCATTAGGTGCAAAGCTTTATTATGGTTTTTAGCATAGTCAAAGGAAGCTTGTAAGCTTGGCATTTGCTCAAGAGTATCTTCAGCGCATGCTTTATTGATTTTAGCTAGGTCTTGATATACAATTCGTCCTGCGCCAATATTGAGGTGTCCTACTTCAGAGTTTCCCATTTGTCCTTCAGGCAAGCCTACTTCCAAACCATCGGTTTGCAGTTCAGCATTGGGGTAATTGTTGTAAAGTGAATCTATAAATGGGGTGTTGGCATTGTAAATAGCATCGGATTTAGTCTTATCACCATGCCCCCAACCGTCTAAAATCATTAAAACCGTCTTCTTTCCTCTCATAGAGCACAAAGATAATGGCTTTATTGTCAATTTTAAACATGAAAGTAAGGAAAAGTGAGACTTATAGATTCATTAGCTTATAGCAAAATTCGTTTTAAGGTATTTTTCTTGTTTTTGATATAATGTTTAATTACTCCTGCTACATGAGCAAACACTAATATTATCATTATTAAAGCTAATAGTTCGTACCCACCTAGTGCTTTGATGTCTTGTTCAGCTTTGATGTACTGAATGTATTGACTTTCAAGTGCTTCAACATAACCACCACTAAACATGGATGCTATTCCACTTATTGTTATGGCAAATAGTAAAATATAAAACAGATTATGAACCCATACAATCAACTTATCGTTAATTTTAGAGTTGCTCTTCTGATCGGCTGGTCTTATACTTTTGAAAAACAACTAAGTTCTTATTAGGGTTAATATTAACACTTCTAGTCCTAATAAAGCATGGGTTTGAATTAAACTTAACTTCTCTTCACCTTCAATGCCAGTCGTGTACTTGTCCAAAGGAAATAATATTAAAATTAGGATAGTACTAATCCAATGAATAGCTTTTGTAGAAGTAGAATATTTTTGATTGAGATCATATGTTGTTTTCATGGTTTTGGTATTTAAGGGGTTAGGGGTATAAAAGTCGTTCTAATTGTTTCAACTCTTTAGGGACTAAGGTGTAGTTTTTGCCATAAAGTTGATAGTCTATTTTACATAAAGTATCTGAATTCCAATCTTCTATGCTTTTGTATGCAAACACCATTAAGGTATCGCCTTTCTCAAAGTTTTCAGGTTTTATACTGTAGTTCAAAACCTTTTGATGTGCTTTTATGGATTGTATTTTAAAAGATGAATCATTGGCTGGAGCAATGCATTGAAAACGATAATTCGTGCCACTGCCCGTTTCAGGTCGTCCACCAATCCAATGTTGGTATGTGGAAGAAATTATAAAGTCTTGAGTGTTGCAAGAAAAAAGAATAACCAAGAAAAATAAGTGCTTTTTCATATGACAAAGTTAATAAAAAACACGTAAAAAAATTATTTTAAAATTTATTATTTAAAATTAGTCTAAATAAAAATAATGTATTTATCTTTGCCAAAAATTAAACACAAAAATTAAAAAATGAAATTAAAATCACACATATTATTTGCTTTGAGTTTTCTAGCAATACCTTTAATACAGGCTCAAAATACGGCTGAGAATATTTTAGGTGCTAAAGAAGGTTTGATTATTGGAGGTTATGGTCAAATTGATGGAAACTTCAATTTAGACGATGACAACAAAATGAATTCTAATGGTAAACTTGATGTTCACCGTTTAGTAACCTTTTTAGGTTATAAGTTTAATGACAAAGCTACTTTTGTTTCGGAATTAGAGTACGAACACGTTGTAGAGCTTTATGTTGAACAAGCCTTTTTAGACTATAAAATTAATGACAATATGAGTCTTCAAGCTGGTTTGATGCTTATTCCTATGGGGATTCAAAATTTATATCACGAACCTCCAACATTCAATGGTGTTGAACGTACTAACGTAGACAAATACATTGTTCCTACGACTTGGAGAGAAATTGGCGTTGGAATTAATGGTCGCTTAGATGAGCAATCCATTAACTATCAGTTGATGATGGTCAATGGTCCATTAGGATACGACAATGGTTCAGCTAATTTTAGTGGTAAAAAAGGTCTTAGAGGTGGTCGTCAGAAAGGTGCAGAAGCGACTGTTTCGGACTTTGACTTTGCAGGTAGATTATCTTACTTCGGTATGTTAGGCTGGAACTTTGGAGCATCTTTTTATAAGGGTAATTCTGAAACTTCTGATTTTGAAGCAGATTCTACTCAAGTTGGCATAACTATGATGGGAGTTGATGCGAGATATAACAACGGTCCTTTCCAAGCTAGAGGTCAGTACATTCTTGCCAATTTAGAAAATACGGCTGAGTATAACGCTAAGACTGGTGCTGATGTGGGCTCAAAATTATTAGGTTATTACTTAGAAGCTGGATACAATGTTTTAGATGGTAAATCTGAAAATGAGTTAATTGTATTCGGACGTTATGAGAATTATAATACACACGAAGAAACAGATGGTTTTCACGCTAATGCTGATTACGATAGAACTGATAAGACAGTAGGTCTGACTTACAAGTTAAATCAAGGTGCTGCTATTAAAGCGGACTATCAGTTAAAAAGTACTGAGGCATCATCTGAAGAAACAAAACACCTTAACCTTGGCGTTGCCGTTTGGTTCTAATTTTAGAAAATTGGTTAATAAAATTTATAATCAAATGCTTATCAAAAGAGTTGTACCTACCATACTGGTTGGTATACTCTTTTTAGTGCTTTATGCTAATAAGGCATATGCTCAGTGGGTGCCCTCAGAAAAGATGTTGTCCAAAGCAGAGCTTAGTGTTCAGAAGCAGTTTAATATTGATTATTCCAAATCAGCTATCGATTTGAACCCTAATTATTATGAGTTAACTACAAACGATAGCATCATTGGTTATATGTGTTTACAACAAGCGCCTAGTAAGCACGATATGTTTGATTTTTTAGCCATTTACTCTAGTGATATGAAATTGCTTAAGCTTCAAATTTTGGCTTATAGAGAAAATTATGGTGGTGAAATTGCCAATAAGCGATGGCTAAAACAGTTTTTGACACGCCCTACAGAAAAAGTCCAAGCCATTTCTGGAGCAACTATTTCTGTAGAATCTATGAAAATGGTCGTATCTTCGCTGAGCCAAAAAATGAAAAATTGGTATCAAGTACACCACATAACAAGCAAATAATGGATTTCAAACTTCAGCAATTACCCAAAGCCCTCAGAATATCTTTATCTGTTTTTTTGCTGACGCTTTCTTTTGGTTACTTTTCGGGTTTAGATTTATTAAAGCATACTACAGATTTCAAATCTAAGGGCATACAAGAAAATGTACTTGGAAACGAATTTAACGAAGAAGCAGAGGAGTTGCATTTTAAGATGTCTGAAAGAGAATTACACGGTATAATTCATAGTCATGTAATAACTATTTCTATACTATTTGCTATTTTATCTTTTATGGTATTTTTTACTGGTTTACCTAGTGGAATTAAGTCCTTTTTAATGATAGAGCCTAACGTTTCTTTAGTAGTTACCTTTGGTGGTTTGTGGCTACTTTGGTTAGGGCATACATGGGTGAAGTATGTAATAATGATATCAGGTATTTTGATGCATTTGTCCTTAATACTACTGGTTGTAACGCTGTTATGGCAATTACTTTTGAAAAAAGACAATTAAACTTTGGCTTCTTTCCAATATTTAAAGGGTACTATCAGCATTCCAAAACAAGATCCATCTTCTTTTACTAGACTTTTATGATGCACTTTATGTGCTTTTCGTATAGCTTTAAAATATGGTATACGTGTGCGCTTGAATAGCTTTATGCGTTGATGAATGAAGACTTCATGAACGATAAAGTAGGCAAAACCATAGAGCGTAATTCCAATTCCAACATAAAGAAGGGTTGAACCAATAACCATAAAGGCAGCGCCAGGAATAGCAAAAATTAGAAAGAAAGCATCGTTGTTTTCAAGGATTCTATCTTTATTGACTTGGTGATGGTCTTTGTGTAATTTCCATAAAAATCCGTGCATAACATATTTATGCGTTGCCCAAGCGATGAATTCCATTAGCCAAAATGTGACAATAACGATGGAGAAATTTAATATTAAGCTCATGAATTGAAATTAAGCAATTAAAACTTCTTTTTTTTCGGTTGATGTTGTTTTCAAAACTCTGTCAACACAGATTTTAAACCATGGTGTAAAAGTATGAGGATTTTCGTTGATTTCCTGTATTAAGTCGTTTGAATTTATATATCTATAATCTCCAACTTCAGATGGGTTAGGCTTAGGTTTTTCATCAGAGAAGCCGATATAAACGTGATCAAGTTCATTTTCAATAAGTCCATTATCAAACGAAGCACGATACAAGAAATTGAAAGCATAAAACACATCACATTCTATTCCCATTTCTTCTTTCAGTCGTCTTTCTGCAGCACGTTTTACTATTTCATTAATTCTAGGGTGGCTACATGCTGTATTGCTCCACAGAGCTGGTGTATGGTATTTGTGTGAGGCTCGTTTTTGGAGTAACATTTCTCCTTTGCTATTAAAAACAAAAACAGATATAGCACGATGTAATAGCCCTTTTTGATGTGCTTCTAATTTACCTATTTTACCAATAGAGTTGTCATTTTTATCTACCAGTATAACTTGTTCTTCCATCATTTAATGTTTTGAAAATTGGTATTATAAATTGTTGTAGTTCTTCTGAACTTGTAAAAATGTTATTCTTAATAAATTGTCTGTCCTCCTCCGTATTGAGTTTGTAATCTAAAATAGCAGGTGTGCCGTCTTGTACACAAAAACGTAAAAATCTTAGTTCAATATCTTTAGGGTATTGGCTAATCACCTTCTCTAATTGTTCTTTACCTTCTCCAAACAACTTAAGTTTATCAAAAGGATTTAAAGAAAATTTACTCTGAAGTAAAATGGCGATAGCGTGGTATGAAAAATTCTTATAATCGCTTTCAATTGAGCTATTTTTTGTCAGTTCATACAGTTTGTTAGCCTTATCTTCTTCAAATGAGGCTTCTATGTACAATTCTCTAAGCTCCGAAAGATTCAGCTCTTGTGCTTGACTATTAGCTACAGAGAACAATAAGGATATGATAATCCAAAATCTCATATCAAATTAAATTGATTTTTGACCATAGATTGTAGCATCAAACTTATTTTATTAGAATTAGGAATTCTGATACGCTCTTGTAAAATTCTTGAAGACGGTAAGGATTTAATCTTACGGAATAAATTGTAATAATAGATATAAGCCAAATAGACCCCACCTCTAGAACTCAATGGTAGTTTTTTAATTCCAACAAGAGCTTCTTCGAAATCAATTTCTATATCTTCTTCTATTTTTTGTTTATCTTCTTCTGAGAAGTTTACCATATTAACTCCTGGAAAATAGGTTCTTCCAAGGTAAGAGAAGTCGCTGTTAGCGTCTCTAAGAAAATTAACTTTTTGGAAAGCCGAACCTAAACTCATAGCACTAGGTTTAAGAGCTTCATACTGTTCCTCATTACCCTCAACAAAGACTTTTAAGCACATTAAACCAACTACTTCTGCTGAACCTAAAATGTATTTATTGTATTTGTCGGTATCATAGGTTTGCAATTCATCCAAATCCATTTCCATACTATCTAAGAAAGTATTGATAAGTTCCCATTCAATATTGTAATCGTGTACTACTTTTTGGAAACTATTTAAGATAGGGTTCAAACTAATCTTAGATTCAATAGCATCTATAGTATCTTCCTTGAATTTGTGAAATAAACGGTTTTTGTCGTAGTCGTGAAAGGTATCTACTATTTCGTCAGCAAAACGCACAAAGCCATATATGCCATAAATAGGGGCATGTAATCTTTTGTCTAGGGCTTTGATGCCAAAGCTAAAGCTTGTACTATAAGCTATTGTTGTCAGCTTACTACATTTGTCAGAGACATTATCAAAAATATACTTCATAATTAGTTAAGGTTGGATTCTACAATGTGTTTTGCAACGACTTGCCCTGAAATAATAGAAGGGGGCACGCCAGGTCCAGGCACTGTCAATTGACCTGTGTAGAATAGGTTATTTATTTTCTTGTTAATGATTTTAGGTTTAAAATTTGCTGTTTGAAGAAGTGTATTTGCTAAACCGTAAGCATTGCCTTTGTAAGCGTTGTAGTCGTTTACGAAATCGTTAACACAATAACTTCTTTTATACTCAATATGTTCTCTAATTGTCTGTCCTGTATAGTTTTCAAGACGCTTAAGCATTATGTCAAAATATTTTTCTCTGACACTTTCACTGTCTTTAAGCCCTGGTGCGATAGGCATCAAAAAGAAGATATTTTCTTTACCTTCTGGAGCTACATTTGGATCTGTTTTTGAAGGACAACAAACGTAAAATAGGGGTTTGTTTGGCCACTTTGGATCAGTATAAATTTCATTGGTGTGTTGCTCAATATCTTCATCAAAAAATAAATTGTGATGAATAAGTTTATTGAGTTTTCTGTTTACACCAACATAAAACAACAAGCTAGAAGGTGAGAAGGTTCTTTTTTGCCAGTAGCTATCGTTGTAGTTTCTGTATTTTGGTGGCAGTAATTTGCTGTCAACGTGGTTGTAATCTGCTGAACCGACTACAATATCCGTTTCAAATGTTCTTTTGTCTGTGACGATTGATTGGATAGTTTTATCTTCAATATTGACGGATTGTACAGCTTCATTGGTATGAAATTCAACACCTTGTTCTGTACAAATTTCTTTGAAAGCATCAATAACTTTTCCAAAACCTCCCATTGGGTAGAAAGTACCTTTTTTAATGCCTGAATAAGTCATTAGACTATATAAGGCTGGAGTTTGGCTAGGTGCAGTTCCTAAAAATAGTACTGGAAATTCCAACAACGATTTTAAATATGGATTTTTAAAATACTTAGCTACATGCTTTCTATAAGAAGTAAATACTTGTAGCTTAAATACATTAGTAAACAACTCAGGCTTACACACCTCTGAAAGAGATAGGCCAGGTTCGTAAACCAATTGGTTGATGCCGAAGTCATATTTAAATTCGGCTTCTTTCATGAATTCTTCTAACTTTTTAGATGAACCTTTTTCAAAATTCTCGAACATTTCACAAACCTCTGACCAGTCAGAAGATAGTTTCATAGTTTTGTCTTGTTCGAAGATGATTTGAAAACCAGGATCTAATTGAATGAGCTCAAAGTAGTCACTTGCTTTTTTGCCAAATTGAGCAAAAAATTTATCGAATACATCTGCCATCCAATACCAGCTTGGCCCCATATCAAATGTGTAGCCTTCAGCTTCAAATTGTCTAGCACGACCACCGATACTTGTGTTTTTTTCAAAGACACTAACTTGATGTCCTTCTTTAGCAAGAAAAGCAGCAGTGCTTAATCCTGAAAAACCACTTCCTATGACTGAAATTTTGCTCATTTGTAGTCTTATGATTTTACGAATTCATAAAATTCATTTCTTGTTTTATTGGACTTAATGAATTCTCCAGTTAATTTGGAGGTTTTCATAGATGTGCCTTGATGTCCTACACCTCTACATTGTACGCAGTTGTGCGAGGCCTCAATCATAACTGCCACACCTTTGTTATTCTCGACAATTTTATTGATAGCATCGTGGATTCTAACTGTAAGATTTTCTTGAATAGCACCTCTACGTGCATAATGTTCAACAATTCTATTCAGCTTACTTAAGCCAATAATTTCTTGGTTGATTTGAGGAATATATGCTATGTGTGCTTTGCCCATAATGGTTTGATGGTGGTGTGAACACATAGATATAATAGGAATATTACCCTCAAAGATGATACCGTCATATTCGTAATTAGGAAAAGTTGTAATTTTAGGAAAAGCATTGTAACGCCCTGCCCACAAGTCATTGACATAAGCTTTAGCAACTCGTTTTGGAGTTTCCATAGAATTGGGGTCGTTTTTCCAATCGCAACCCAAAGCATCTAAAAACTCACCAAACTTAACGGCTGCTTTGTCAATCATTTCAAGCTTTTCTTCTTCGGTTAAAGCACCGTTGATATTTATGCCATCAGCGTAGCCTATGTTTCTAAGCTCAGGATTTAACTCTATTATTTGAGTTGATGAGCCATTTATAATTTTGTTATTATCCATAATATTCTACATAGTTGTTTTCTGTTTCATACAATTTTACGCTGTACAGATTGTTGCCTGTAGCTTGTATGTCTCTTTCTAATTCTTCATAAATCTTTATGGAGATATTTTCAGCAGTAGTTATAGTATCTTTCATAAAATCAACCTCAAGGTTTAAGTTTTTGTGGTCCATTTTGTCAACTATTCTGTTTTTGATAATATCGCTCAATATTTTTAAGTCTATAACATAACCTGTGTCGGGGTCAACAGTCCCTTCAACAGTTACAAATAAGGTATAGTTATGTCCGTGCCAATTTTTATTAGCACACTTTCCAAATATTTGCTCATTTTTTTCGTCAGACCAGTTTGGATTGAACAAACGATGGGCAGCATTGAATCTTTCTCTACGGATAACTTGTACGGTTTTCATTTTGTATAAACTTACGAGGCTAAAATTATACAAAAATGCTTAGCTTTGCAAAAAAAAGATGAAAATATTATTAATTGGTTCTTCCAGCGACATCGCTCGCTATCTAGTAGAAAACACAAGTTCTGAGTTTGAATTTATCGAACTAACTTCAACACCAACCTTAGCCAATCAACACCAAATTGATGTTCAAAATGAGGAAAGCTACCCTCAAATTGATGGCGAAATCAATGGAATAGTCTATTTTCCTGGCTCAATAAACCTTAGACCTTTTTCAAGTTTGAAGCTGTCTGATTTTCAGACGGATTATGAAATTAATGTATTGGGTTTGATAAAAACATTGAAACATTATCATAAACAATTGGCTTCGGATTCATCGGTTGTTCTTATTAGTTCAGTTGCAGCATCAGTTGGTATGCCTTATCATGCTTCTATTTCGATGTGCAAGTCGGCAATTGAAGGGCTTTGTCGTTCTCTTGCTGCCGAGTGGTCGCCTAAGGTTAGAGTTAATTGCATAGCACCATCTGTTGTACAAACTAAGCTGTCTTCTCGTTTGTTTAGAACCGATGCTCAGGTGGAGCAAATGAATGCCCGTCACCCTTTACAAAAGGTCGGTCAGCCCAAAAATATATCAGACGCCATTTCTTTCTTATTGTCTGATAAATCTTCTTGGATTACGGGACAGACTTTGCACATCGATGGTGGACTTTCTAGCTTAAAAAAATAAATATGTTTTCATTCATTTGGCGGTTTAAATACCTGCTTTCCATTGTCTGCTTAATATTATTTGCCTTTTGTTTTAAGCAACTGCTCAATGCTAATATTTATTTTGATTCTGAAAGGATTATAAATGAATTGGAAGCTGCCAATGTGGATATTAATATCTTAGACGATAACAATTTAGTATTCTTTGGACTTTCTTTTGAGGACAGTTTAAGCTATCAAGATATGTTAGATGTTACGGCTTTTCATAAATCCTTGAAAAAGTCAGCCTATGTAAAGCGTGTTTTTAGTCTTGTAAATGACCGTCAAATTATAAATACGGGCTTGTTTCCAATTTCCAAAAAAGTATTGAAAGTTAGTGATAAAGAATCCTACATAAAGTCTATTAAAAAAATAGATGCTAATGGAAATAACTTCATATCGTCTGATGGAAAGAAGTTACTTTTCTTAGTAGAAAATGCGTCTGGTCTTAGCAAAGATGATAGTCGAATCTTTATCAACTCTTTGTATGAAACGGATTTGAACGAAAACATGACTGAAGTGTTTGTTAGCGGCCGTTCGCCTAGTGAATTATATTTTGAGAAGAAAGTCATTCAAGAATTCATAATACTTACCTTAGTTAGTGGGTTTTTATGCTTTTTGTTTTTATTGTTCATTACAAAAAACCTGAAGTTAGTTGTGCTAACTGTCTTTAGTGTCATCGCCAGTATAGTTGTGAGTCTAGGGCTTTCTCAAGTTTTGTTTGGAGGTATAGAATTGGTAATGATAATTACACCAGCAATCTTATTTATTGTTTGTCTTTCTGACATAATGCATTTTACCAATAAGCAATCCAATGTTACCTCTTCCAAAGGAGCATTCTTTCTTATGCGAATGGATACGGTTGGTAAGGCTGTTGCTTTAACTTCTATAACTACGGCCATGAGCTTTTTAACATTTTTGGTTAATGATATAGTACCTATTCTTCGTTTTGGCTTAATCACATCAGTAGGCGTTGTTTTCACACTTTTTATTGCCATCTTAGTTTATGCCATAAGTGTAGATAAGAACTTTAACGAATCGAGCCCAGTGAAAGTAATTCAACAATTTACAGATGCTATCATAAGCTTTTTGAAAAATGGGCAAAGGTCTAAGTCTTTTCATTTATTTATGGCGATTCTAATTGCCGTTGGTTTGTATGGGGTGGCTAATGTTCAAATAGATAATTATCTGACTGATGAAATCAACAAAAAGTCAAAGATTTATCAGCAGACAGCTTTTTTTGACAGTCATTTTGGAGGTATTAAGCCCATCACTATATTTTTAGATAAAGAAAATGTGAGTGATTTAGAGGTGTTGTCACAAGTCGAAAAATCCATTAAAGGATTGGGTTTTGTTGTTGATTTTTCTAATACTAATACGACCTCCATGATGTTAGAGCAACTGGGTTTCGCTGACCAAGATTTAGTCAACAAATACTTTTATATTTGCCGCTCTAGCGATGAAGGTTCGCTAGCAACTTTAGAAAAATTAAAGTCTTTAGAGAATGAATATACGTCAAGTGGTCTAGAATTTAATTATTCTGGTGCTGGATATTTGTTTGATATTCTAGGTAATGACCTCACTAGACAGCTTATTTTCGGCTTACTTATTGCTATTTTTTCTATTGGCTTAGTGTTCTTTTTATTGAATAAGTTTGACTTCAATTATTTCATTATTGCTATTGTCCCTAATTTAACTCCTATCGTTGTTTGTGTAGGCTTATTATATTTGAATGGCTTTTACTTTAGTCTGTCAAATTCCTTCATTTTTACTATAGTTTTTGGATTAATAATTGATGACTCTATTCATCTTATTAGTGCCTATGCCAATGCTAGAAAAAGAAAAATATCAAAGCTAGAATCTTTGGATTTAGTCGTTAGTAAAACAGGTGACGCTATTCTTAAAACTACTTTGATTGTTATTATCTGTCTTTTTCCTCTTTCCTTTTCGGAGTTCAAGTCTGTTTCTCAGTTATCGGTCATTACGATATTGAGTGCTTTTATTGCTGTCTTTTTCGATTTGGTTTATTTACCCTTAATTATCAAAAGACTAACTAAGTAGCCATAAGTCGTTAAGCTCGGCTTTGAAAAAAGACCATAAGTTGTCGGGTAGATTATCTTTTTCAAAAAAATCGAAGTGGTCATTCTCGTGATTGAGTAAAATGTCACTGCCTTTAGTTTTCGACTGATAAAACCAATAATCATCATTATCAAAAGTGCAGTGTTTTACGAATTGAGGGTTATCTAACTCTATGTTAGTTTCTTCTTTGGTTTCTCTTATTACAGCTAGATTTGATTTTTCGTTGGGCTTTATTTTGCCAATAACTGGTGTCCATATACCTGGGTAAAAGGGATTGGTTAAAGTCCTTTTTAATAGAAGTACTTTATTATCTTTGAATATGAAGTGGACACAATATTTCATTTTTGAACTTTTGGGCAATACCAACTCTTTCTCTGGTCAGAGGTTGTGCTACTTATAACTTCATTGCCATATTCATCTACTTTCTTGCCATACACTTTAAGTTCAAATTTTGAGACGTGAAAAGGATTTTTGAAATCTTTGAGTTCGGCACCGCCACTTACATAACTGCTTTGCATGATGTCTTTAGTAGCTAGTAGTAGTTCTTTGAGTTTTTTAGAAGACAGTTTGCCCCATTGTTTTTCAGGATGTAATTTGGCGGCATACAAGACTTCAGATTTGATGTAGTTGCCAACACCGGGAAAGAAGCGTTGGTCCATGAGTGTTGAACAAACAGACTTACTTTGACTGACTTTTTGTTTGAGGTATTTCAGGTGCTCGTCGAAGTCATAATCTTCATTAAGAAAGTCATAAGTGTTGAAATGCTTTTGTTGAATTTGTTCTTTATTGAGAATTCTCATTTTTCCAAACTTTCTGACATCTCTAAAGAACAATTCTCTGTCTTCTGCGCTAACTTTAAAATGACAATGTTTTATATTATTCTCGCTCCAACCACCAGTCATACCGAGGTGGAAATTAAAATATTGTCCATTGGAAAGGGGTAAAAAAATATTCTTTCCTATGGTGAATGTGGCTTGAAAATCTTTTGGGTGATATTGCTTTACACATTCAAATACGTCTGCATACTTTTTTTCATAATATTCAGTCAGTATTTCAAATGTGATATTTTTTGCTCCTTCAAAAAACGAATTATAATAGGAAGATGCTATTTTAACCTCGGGTCCTTCAGGCATTATTTTAAAATAACAATAACTTCGTTTCTTCTATTCAAAACTTTGTAAGGCGAGTCGTAAACTAACAATTCAAATTCATAGGTATATGCGATATCGTATTTTTCAAGTGTATCAATTAATTCTTGTTTTTTACGCTTTACCTTAGTGCTGTTGGAGTATCCTGAAAAGCGAATAGCAGCTACTTTTCTTGAATCCATTTTTATTATGTCTATCTCATTGGAGTTAGGTGTAGGCAAACTCTCCATTTCATAGCGTTCTGGCATAAGGAACATCATTTCTTTATTCTTTGAGGATAAACGCATATTAACAGGTGAAGTCATACCAATTTGTTCGTTTTTATCATTTCCACCAAATATATAATTGGCAAGTACTCTAAATTGAGAGTTATTGCCTGATTGCGAAAAGTGACTGGCATATATAAGTGCGGGATACTGCCTTATTTCGACAGAATCTATAGTTCTAATGATATTGTAGTTTTCAGTTTTACTCACGCTAAAAGAAAATAGGGCATATACAGTAAGTATAGCTATGGTTAAAAATAATAATTTTTTCATTATTTCAGTTTTTCAATAATTTGCTCATCTAGTGGATTTACGCCACTTTTGAAACAAGCAATTAACTCTCCGTCACCGTTTATCAAAAATTTATTGAAGTTCCATGACACCTCAAAATTATCTAATCCGTTTTGCTCTTTGTTAGTCAGCCAAGCATAAAGAGGGTGCTGATTTTTTCCTTTGACATTTACTTTTTCCGTCATAGGAAATGTAATATCAAACTTACTTTCACAAAATGTTTTTATCTCTTTTTCGCTTCTTGGCTCTTGTGACCCAAACTGATTGCAAGGGACGCCTAGCACTACCAGTTGATTAGCGTATTTCTGACTTAGCTTTTGCAAATCGGCATACTGTGAAGTATAGCCACAATAGGAGGCAACGTTTACTATTAGAATGTATTTGCCTTTGAAATCTGACATCTTGATTTCTTTATTTTCTATAGATGGTATAGATAATTCGTAGAAAGATTGAGAATAAGTTGAGTTCATAATAAATACTGAAAATATAAGTAGAATATAGGGTCTCATATTATTGTTATGTTAAAAAAAGTGAGAGAGTTTTCACTCTCTCACTTAAAAATCAAATTAACCTTGATTTACAATTTACTTGCGTAGATTGTATCTTTTTATACTTGTTCCGTTAGAATAGATGTCAACTAAAATCTTCTCTTTTGAATCACTATCGACTAATTCACCTAATAGGTTTATGGTGTATAAATATTCTACATCTTTTTCATTTAAAAACGTATTTATTGATGTAGGCTCATCATCTGCTACTAATACAGCATTAATGACATGTACTACTCCATTGTTAGCTACAATATCAGGCTGAATGACTGTTGACATATCAATCATTACGCTACCAGCATCTATACTGACAACTAATACATCATCGTTTAATGTTGGTACTTGCATGCCATTAGATAAGTCTGTTGATAGTACATTTCCAGAGTGAACATGGTGTTTCAATATTTCAGTTAAAAGAGGAATATCAGCAAGTAAGTCGTCTAATGCTCCTGCGGGCAATGCATCAAAAGCATCGTCTGTTGGTGCAAATACTGTAAATGGACCATCACCTGAAAGTGTTTCGCCTAATCCTGCGGCATCAATTGCTGCTTCCAAAGTAGTGTGAATTGGAGAAACCTCAATAATACTGTAAACGGTTGTGTCCTCTTGCCCAAAATCGGGTAATAATACTTTGTCAATAACGTGTACCACTCCATTACTAGCTGTTAAATCAGCTTGTGTAACTGTAGCAAGATCAATCATTACAGTCATACCATCAATCGATACAGTAAGTTCAGTCTCATTAAGTGTTGGTACCATCATACCATCAGATAAGTCTGTTGATAACACATTGCCAGAGTGAACGTGATTCAATAATAAATCTGTTAATTGCTCGGTATTAGCTAAGATTAAATCTAAAGCACCAGCAGGTAAGCCATCGAATGCGTCGTCAGATGGTGCGAATACAGTAAAAGGACCATCACCTGAAAGTGTGCCATCTAGTTCAGCAGCTAGTACAGCTTCCTCTAAGATTGTATGTGCTGGCGAATTAGCAATAATATCAACTACTGAGCCAAGCCCAGAGTTAACAATAATAGTACCAACCATACCTTGAAGTGCATGATTGCCAACAGAGCAATCGTAGTTATAAGTACCTTCTATATTAAACACGTGCGTGTATATAGTAGCTCCAACAGTACTAGTTGAAGGAGAATCAAAACTTTCTGGGTTGTCAAAGCTATTACCAGTTATAGAATTAATGTTACCGTTAACATCGTGTGTGCCGCCATCATTAATCCAAACAACTGTATCGCCAACATTAATTGTTAGTTCACTTGGAGTGTAAAAGAACATTCCAGAATTAACCTGATGTATAGTAGCAAACGCTGTTAATGAAATTAGGGATAAAAATAGAGCGCTTAGTAAATATTTCATAATTTTTTTTGTTTAGTTAAGATGGTACAAATATATAACTTTTTTAAATTTGTATAAAATTTTTGTCACAATGTTATACAAAAAGCATATATTTGCATAATAATTTATGACTATAGTGTCTACAAAACTTTTAATAATTGGTACAATGCCAAGAAAGAAGAAGCAAAGAATTTCAATAGAAGAAATTAAAAAAAGAACTCCAAAAATTATCTTTTACACAGATAAAATGAAAATCAACCTAAAGTCGATGAGTAGTCTAGATTTTTGGTTTAATAAATATCCAAACGGTAAATATATAGTTAATGACTAAGTATAGTATAGACCAGTTTTCACAAATCACGGGTATTACAAAATTTGTGTTGAGGACCTGGGAAAACCGATACGGTTTTCTCAAGGCTCAACGTACTGACACAAAGATTCGCTTCTACACTGACGAGTTACTTGTTCGTGCTTTAAATTGTAATTACCTGTTAGAAAATGGGTATAAAATTTCGGCTATTTCTAAACTATCTCATGACGAAATATCAACTAAGGTAGACGAAATTAAAAACAGTGCTGAAGATAATTCGATAGAGTCCTACTACATTGCCAAGTTGATAAAGTCAGCTCTTGATTTTGATTCTAATTTATTCAATTCAACTTATGAGAAAGGTGTTCAGGAGTTGGGTATTCTTGAATTTTACAAGTCGGTATTATTAGTTGCCTTTTCTAAAATTGGGATTTTTTGGCTCACTAATAGAATTGCCCCTTCACAAGAGCATTTTTTATCGGAATTAGTAAAACAAAAAATTGGTGCAGCAGCCGATTCAGCTTCTAATGATGAAATTAAAAAGGACACGTGGCTTTTATTTTTGCCAGAAAATGAATTCCACGAAATTGGATTAATTTTTGCTAAGTTTTTATTAATCAAAAACGGATTTGAAGTGGTTTATTTAGGTGCTAATGTGCCTTATGGTTCTTTATTGCAATTAGCAGAGAAAAAACATATAGATAATGTATTGTTCTTTTCTGTTTCTAATACATCGAAAAGCAATTTAGATTTTACCATTAATTATTTGAATAAATCATTTCCAAAGTCTAAACATTTTCTAGTTGCTAATAGTTTAGATATTAATTTCCTCACAAAGGAACATGATATCACAATACTAGATAATCTAGATGATTTTGTTCAAATTATTTCATAGAAATATTTCTACATTCAATAAACTTTCGAATAAATCTTTTGTGGCCTTTATTGTCTACAACATTTAATTTTATCGTGTAATTATTTATTTGGACCTCTAGTAATCCATCGTTATTCAAAAAGCTGATTTGATTGTAGCGTGACATTAAAACATATTCCTCATTTTTATGTCTAAAATATACCGCTACTCCTTTGGCTCGTAGCTCAAATGTACAATAAACTAAATCTGTATATTCCGCAAAATCTATCTCAAAATTCTTTGGTCTTATTTTTAATAATAGGTATTTGGGAGAACCATAAAAACCATTTTTGATTTTTTGAACTAAGGTGTAGGGATTGCCGCAAATAGCGAATAAGTTTTCTCGGATTTTTTTCTGATTTTGACTTGTTTTAAATAGCATAGTTGTATATTTGTATAACAAAATTAATAAAAAGTTATACAAGTTTATCATTTATTTGAAAAATTGAGTTTATACACTAGACTATGGCACACTACCAACTTCGAAAAGAACAGTTTCTAAAAACAGATATTGACACTATTTGGGATTTTGCATCATCTCCAGCCAATCTGAAGGAGATTACTCCCGATTATATGTTATTTGATATTACATCAAAAGGCCTGCCAGAAAAGATGTATCCTGGAATGATTATTTCTTACAAAGTTTCCCCTTTGTTAAATATTAAGATGAATTGGGTAACAGAAATAACACAGGTAAAAGACAAACATTTTTTTATTGATGAGCAACGTTTAGGTCCTTACAAAATGTGGCATCATCAGCACTTTTTCGAAGAAAAAGATGGTGGTGTATTAATGACTGATATTGTCACTTATATTCCTCCCTTTGGTATACTTGGTGATATCGCTAATGTTGTGCTTATCAAAAAACAACTAAAAGGCATTTTTGACTATAGATTTAAAGTAATGGATGAAAAATTTAATCAATAAATATGAAAAGACCCTGGAATATAATTAGCCCACCAGTTTATAGTTTATTGACTTATGACGAACAAGGGAAAGTCAATATGAATATATGTACTTATGTTTCGGCAGTAAGTATGAAGCCTAAAATGTATTCTATAGCCATAGATTACACCACCAAAACCTATAAAAATTTAGAAAAATCATCTAAGGTGGTTCTTCAATTGTTAAGTGCTTCTAACCTCAAGGTAATAAGGAAGTTAGGCAAAATTAGTGGTAAGCTTTTTGATAAAGACCGTTACCTCAACTCATACAATTTACTTCAATCTTGGAAAGATTACAATGTGCTAAAAGATACTTGTGCATTAATTGAATTAGAAAAAAAATCGGTGGTCAATAATCACGGAGATCATGCTATTTTTTTCTTTGACGTTACTGGTTTTAAGACCATTTCTGAAAAAAATGTCCTTTCATTTCAGGACTTAGTAGATAACAGAATAATACTATGATATATGCACCTTACAAAAGAGCAGATACAACAAACTTCACGAATCAAGCGTCTCAATATAATTAACTCTATTACTGGAGTTAAGCCTGCAAATTTAATTGGTAGTATTTCTGAGAATGGGCATAGTAACTTAGCTATTTTTAGCTCTATAGTTCATTTGGGAAGCAATCCTGCTCTTTTGGGTTTTATCTTACGACCTCAGCACGAGGTTAGGAGAGATACATATGATAATATTATGCAAACGAAATATTATACCATTAATCATATTTCCTCTGACTATGTTGAAAACGCCCATTATACATCGGCTAAATTTGACAAGGAAGATTCAGAGTTTGAAAGGTGCAAGTTTACCGAAGAATATTTATTTGATTTCGATGCGCCTTTTATTAAAGAAAGTCGTGTTAAGATAGGATTAAAGCTAGAAGAAATGTTACCTATCGAGCTGAATAAATGTGTAATGGTTATTGGTTCCATACAGCATTTATGGGTTGATGATGTGGCAGTCGAAGACGATGGTCAAATCAATTTAGAATTGATAGATGATGTTGGAATAGGAGGTTTGAATAGTTACTATAAATTAAAGCGTATTGCTCAGTTTCCTTACGCAAGAGTAAATGAATTACCTGATTTTGAGTAGACAATGAGAAAGCCTCTGCCACATAAAAACTGTTTGGTTTGTCAGAAACCTTTTTCTTGGCGTAAAAAGTGGGAATGGGTTTGGGAAGACGTAAAATATTGCAGCGAACGTTGCAGAATAAATAAAAATAACAAGAATGAATAGTGTAAATATAATTTTTCCTAATCAGCTTTTTAAGCACAGCGATTTATTGGATAATACTTATCCTGTATATCTCGTTGAGGAATATTTATTTTTTAATCACTATCAATTCCACAAGCAAAAATTAGCCTTTCACAGAGCAAGTATGCAGTTTTATAAATCTTACCTTCAAGATTTGGGTAAGACGGTTCATTACATTTCGGCTACAGACTCTAATTCTGATACCCGTAGGCTTTTAGAAAAGTTAATTGGTGAGGGTATTCAAGAAGTTCATTTCATTAATCCCGTTGACAATTGGTTAGAAAAACGAATTTCAAATGCTACTAAAGATATCAAATGTGTCGTTTATGAAAGCCCTTATTTCATTAATCAGTCCGACGAGTATTCTGAATTTTTCAAAACAACTAAAAAGAAGTTTTTTCAAACCTCATTTTATATTGAACAACGTAAAAAATTAGGTATTTTACTTGAGAAAAATGCTTCGCCAATAGGGGGCAAGTGGAGTTATGATGCAGAAAATAGAAAGAAATATCCAAAAGGTAAAACGTCACCCAAAATTACTAAACTTGAGTCCAATGATTTTTATATTGAGGCGGTAAGTTATGTCAAAAGTAATTTTTCTGATAACCCTGGGGAGTTGTCTCAGACTCCAATTTATCCCAATGATTATCAGCAATCTATTGAATGGCTCAATGATTTTTTAGACCAACGATTTCATGACTTTGGTGTTTATGAAGATGCTATCGTAGATTCAGAACATTTCCTTAATCACAGTGTTCTTACACCCATGTTAAACGTCGGTTTGCTGACACCCTTGCAAATTATTGATAGCGCATTAGAATATGTTGCACAAAATGATATACCTTTAAATTCTTTGGAGGGATTCATACGACAAATCATTGGTTGGAGAGAGTTCATTAGAGGTATTTATGTAGCTAAAGGAACAGAAGAAAGAAATCGCAATTTTTTTCAGCACAAACGAAAAATACCACCCTCTTTTTATGATGGCACAACAGGCATTATTCCCATTGATACGACCATACGTAAATTATTAAAAACAGGCTATGCTCATCATATTGAGCGACTAATGATTTTAGGTAATTTTATGTTATTATGCGAGTTTGACCCTGATGAAATATACCGTTGGTTTATGGAGCTATTCATAGATGCCTACGATTGGGTAATGGTACCTAATGTATATGGCATGAGTCAATTTGCTGATGGTGGTCTAATGTCCACTAAGCCGTATATTAGTAGCAGTAACTACTTAAAAAAAATGAGTAATTACAAAAAGGCTCAATGGCAAGAAATATGGGACGCTTTGTATTGGCGTTTCATCGATAAGCATAGAGAAGTTTTTAATAAAAATATTAGAATGAAACTTATGGTTTCTATGTATGATAAAATGTTGACTGAAAAGAAAGAAAAATTCATCATTATTGCAGACAATTATTTTAAGTCTTTAGACGTTGAACTCAATTAAAAAATAAATTACAATACATGGCTAGAATTATCTTCACAACAGTACTAATTGGTTTCATTTTAAGTCTTGACCTTTACGTATGGTCAGCTTTCAAAACACAACTCATTGAAAGACCATTCTTGAAATATGCGTTTTGGACAATTACTTTACTGACTATAATTTTTATGTATTATCCAGCCATAAATACCAATATGACACTATATCCCAATTATATGGTTATTATTTTTGGCTTTATATTTACCATTATTGGTTCAAAGTTAGCTATGGTTCTTCCATTACTAATTGATGATTTATTACGCCTTTTCAAATACGTATATCAAGCTGTTTTTGTCCAAAAAAGTCTTTCCTTAGGAGGCCAGCCCATAAGCAGATTGGCCTTCTTAAAAAATACAGCTTTAGGTTTAGGAGCATTGACCTTCTCTAGCTTTGCTTACGGTATTCTTGTTGGTCGTTTCAATTTTAAAAAGCACTTTGTAGACTTAGCATTGAAGAATTTTCCAAAAGAGGCAAAACCGTTGAAAATTGTTCAAATATCAGATTTACATTTAGGAAGTTTTCAGAGAAAAGATAAGCTAATGGAAGCCGTTGAATTGATAAATGAAGAAAATCCAGATTTTATTTTTTTTACAGGAGATTTGGTAAACAACCATGCTTCAGAGGCTGCTCCTTTTGTAGAGGTTCTCAAAAAGCTCAAAGCTAGATATGGCAAATATGCAGTTTTAGGTAATCACGATTATGCCGACTATATTGGTTTGGATTTGAAGTCTGATGAAGGAAGGTCAAAGTGGCAAAGGAATTTTGATGAAATACAACAGCATTTTACTAATTCAGATTTTAACCTTTTACTGAATGAAAGCCGATTAATAAATGTTGATGGATTAGAAATAAATGTTGTTGGTGTAGAAAATTGGGGCGATGGTAGATTTTCAAAATATGGTGATTTAGAGAAAGCGATGCTATCTGTAAAAGAAGGATTACCAACTTTTTTACTCTCTCATGACCCCACCCATTGGACTAACAAAGTTTTACCATTCTCAAAGCATGTGGATTTGCAATTGGCTGGTCATACTCACGGCATGCAATTCGGGATAGAAATAGGTGGAATCAAGTGGAGTCCTTCTCAATGGAAATATAAATTTTGGGCTGGTCTTTATCAAAACAAGGAGCAATACCTTTATGTTAATAGAGGTATAGGTCATTTGGGTTATCCAGGGCGAGTAGGTATTATGCCTGAAATTACAGTATTAAACGTTCAATCAACTTAATAAACTATATATGAAGTATTACTTTTCATTAATATTATTTCTTTTATCTCTTAGTTTACATTCTCAAACGGTTAGGGTTTATGGTAGTGTCAAGAACGCACTCAATAACGAGCCTATACCTTTTGCTAATGTAGTAATAGACGGCACTTCCAAAGGAACAACCACAGATATTTATGGTAATTTTGAGTTATTAGAAATTGAACCAGGTCTGTATAATTTTAAATGCAGTTACATAGGTTTCAATACAGACTTGAAAGCTGAAATACAATTAACGCCCAATAAGAATTTAAGGTTAGATTTTGCATTAACAGAAAATGCTCAAATCATTGATGAGGTACAAGTGACTGCCAATACCTTCAACAAAACAGAAGAAAGTCCAACCAGTTTGCGAACAATAAACGCTTCAGAAATCCTGAGAAGCCCGGGAGGAAATCGAGACATTTCAAAAGTAATAGCCAATTTACCAGGTGTTTCAAGTTCGCCATCTTTTAGGAATGATATTGTTATACGAGGTGGTGCGCCTAACGAGAATCGTTTTTTTCTCGACGGTGTAGAAATTCCTAATATCAATCACTTTGCAACACAAGGTTCTTCAGGAGGACCTGTTGGGATTTTAAACGTGAATTTTATACGAGAGGTGGACTTTTATTCAGGTGCTTTTCCTGCCAATAGGGGCAATGCCTTGAGTTCTGTAATGGAGCTCAAACAAATCGAAGGAAGTGACGAAGACTTTAGTGCCTCATTTATGCTAGGTTCTAGTGATGCAGGACTTACTATTAATACGCCTTTGTCCGAAAAGTCAAGTCTATTGTTATCTGCTAGACGCTCGTACTTACAATTTTTATTTAAGGCTTTACAATTGCCTTTTTTGCCGACTTATAACGATATACAATTGAAATATACTTTTAAGCCTAATCCTAAAAATCAATTCAATGTGATAGGTTTAGCAGCTATTGATAACTTTACCTTAAATCCAGAGGCTAATGAAGGTATTGATGACCCTCAGAAGTTAGCTCAAAACGAATACACACTCAACAATTTGCCTGTCAATGAGCAGTGGAATTATACTCTAGGTGGAACGTGGAAACGCTTTTTTGATAATTCTAATTTGTTTGTGGTAATGAGTCGTAGTCACCTTAATAATACTGCCGTAAAGTATGAAGATTATGCCGATTTGTCTTCACCAAAAATTATTGATTACGAATCACAAGAAATAGAAAATAAATCTAGAATAGAATATAATTTTAGAGAAAATAACATCAAGTTTAATGTTGGTTTAAACTTAGAAGACGCTACTTATTTAAATTCTACACAGCGAATTTTAACCTCAGGCGATTCTATTTATACTAAGTTGGTAGAAACTGACATACACTTTATAAAATATGGTGCTTTTGCTCAATTGAGTAAGACCTATTTAGTCGATAGATTAGTTACTTCTATAGGTTTTCGAATGGATGGTAATAGCTTTACCGAAAATACGACCACTCCTAATTTTTCACCACGTCTTTCCTTATCCTACAACCTTTCAGGCAAGTCTAGTTTGAATGCCAATTTAGGACGATATTATCAGTTGCCAGCTTATACTATTTTGGGCTATGGTATAAACAATAACTTTTTCAATCAAGACGCCGAATACATACAATGTGACCATGCTGTTTTAGGCTTAGAATATAATCCGTCTAATTACAGTAAAATAACAATAGAGGCATTTTATAAGCAATACGACAATTATCCTTTTTCAATAATTGACAGCATTTCTCTAGCCAATTTAGGCGGTGACTTTGGTGTAATCGGCAACGAAGATATTTCTTCCATTTCACATGGTAAAAGTTATGGGGTTGAGTTTCTTGCACAACAAAAATTAAGTTCATCAATTTATGGTATTATGTCCGTGACGTATTACAGAAGTGAGTTTGAAGATAAAAGCGAAGAGCTTATTCCTTCGGCTTGGGACAACCGTTTTATTTTTAACATGACAGCAGGTAAAAAGTTCAAAAGGAATATAGAGTTAGGTTTGAAGTTCCGTTACTCAGGTGGAGCTCCTTATACGCCTATTGATTTAGCAACTTCTAGTAATATGGCTATTTGGAATATCAATCAAAGAGGAGTGTTGAATTATAATGCATTGAACACAGAGCGACTCAAAAATGTTCATGGCGTAGATTTGCGATTAGATAAGAAATGGTATTTTAACAAATGGAGTTTAAACGCCTACATTGATGTGGAAAATCTATATAATTTTAAAATACAATTGCCTTCAGAAGTTGGTATAGATTCAGAAATAGGAGAACAAATATATACCGCTCAAAATGCTGGAGAATATTCACTTTATGAAATCATTAATGAGTCAGGAACAGTACTACCTAGCATTGGACTTTTAATAGAATTTTAAGATGGCAGAAAAAGTACTCATAACAGGAGCTGGTGGGGCATTAGCCCAGCGAGTAAAACATCTTCTTTTGGAAAAGGGATATGATGTTATTACGCTCACGACAAATAAAAAAAAGGTAAATAGTAAAGATGTTTTTTATTGGAATGTTTCTAAAAAAATAGTTGACCCTAAAGCCTTAGTCAATTGCAGTCATATAGTTCATTTATCTGGATATAGCATTATGAAGCCTTGGACTACTGCGAATAAAAAGCTGATGTATGAAAGTCGTATAGGTGCTGTCCAATTGTTGTATTACTTGTGTAAAGATTTGGGAGTTAAACCTAAAACTGTCATTTCTGCTTCAGCTATGGGCTATTATGGTATAGATGCCAAAGAACTCATGTCGGAAGATGATGCCCCAACACAAGATTGGCTTTCACAGATGTGTGTTGATTGGGAAAAAGCTACACAAAGCTTTCAATCCTGGGGTAGTAGAGTGGTCCATATGAGAATATCCTTACTGTTGAGTAAAGACTCTGGTTTTTTACAACCAACTATGTTATCAATGCGACTAGGTGCTGGTGTTGTTTTTGGAAGTGGAAAACAGAATATTGAATGGATACATATTGATGATGCCTCAAAATTTGTATATTATACTATTGAAAACCAGTCCATTACTGGAGCCTATAATTTGGCAACAGAGCAAAAATGGACACAATACGAATTCATGAAGTTCGTTAAAAGAAAAGTAGCTTTTTATGCATTATTGATAAAGTTGCCATCTTTTGTTTTAAGACTGATTTTTGGAGGAAGAAGTGTTATCCTTGAGGGCGGTTGTGCACTATCAGTAAACAAACTGAAAGCCACTAACTTTGAGTATGATTATCCAACTTTAGATAGCGCTATCGATAAAGAAATGTATAAGTCATGAGATATAATTTAAGCGTATTTTGGTTCAGACGGGACTTAAGATTACACGATAATCATGGTCTTTTTCAGGCTTTAGATAAGTCAAAATCGGTACTTCCTATTTTTATTTTTGATACCAATATCTTAGACGAGCTAAACGAAAACGATAGACGTGTAAGTCTTCTTTTTGACCGTTTAAAGGAGCTCAACGTAGAGCTTGCCAAACAAGTAAAAAAAATCCATGTATACTATGGTGATCCTAAACTCATATTCAATGAGCTTTATAATAAATTACCCTTTGATGCGGTATTCACAAATACAGATTATGAACCCTACGCTACAAAAAGAGATAAGTCGATAAAATTTTCTTTAAGCAAGAAAAAAGTAAAATTCCGTTCGTTTAAAGATCAGGTCATTTTCGAAAAAGATGAAATACTAACAGCTGAAGGTAAGGTCTATGGAGTTTACACTTATTATATGAAAAAGTGGAAGAGTATGTTTAGAGCTTCAATGATTCAACCCTTTCCTTCAGACACCTTATTGCATAAATGTATAACTTCAGATGTTATGCCTTGTGTTAAAAGTATTGACGAAATTGGTTTTCTGCAAACAGAATATATTTTATATAAGCCCAATTTAACCTATCGCTCACTATTGGACTACGAAGAAAGTAGAGATAACCCCAATTTAGAAGGCACTAGCAATGCTTCGGTTCATTTACGCTTTGGGTTTTTAAGTATTAGAGAAGTTGTAAAAATAGCCTATCAATATTCAGATGGTTTTTTGAATGAGTTGATTTGGCGTTCCTTTTTTGCTCAAATATTATGGAATTATCCGAGAGTTGTTGACAGTTGTTTTAAAGAAAAGTACAATAATATACGATGGAACAACAACGACTTACTTATCAAGTGGAAGTACGGAGAAACGGGTTTTCATATTGTGGATGCTGGTATGCGTCAGCTTCTCGAAACAGGTTATATGCACAACCGAGTGCGTATGATAGCGGCCTCATTTTTAGTTAAAAATCTAGGTATTGATTGGCGATTGGGTGAGGCATATTTTGCATCTACTTTGATGGATTATGACCTAGCATCAAATAATGGCAACTGGCAATGGGTGGCAGGTACAGGTTGTGATGCTGCCCCATATTTTAGAGTCTTTAACCCTAACACACAGAGAGAAAGATACGACCCTAATTTCGAATATTGTGGCAAATGGATTAATGAATTAGAAGAGAACGGCAAGTACAGAGTGTCTAAAATTTTAGATGCTAAAAAATCTAGGCTTGAGGCGATTGATAGATATAAAAGATGCGGTTGAGTAAATCCAAAAAAGTTGCAGTAGTTGGAGCAGGTGTAGGAGGATTAGCAACTGCTATACGTTTATCTATCAAAGGCTATTCTGTCGAAGTTTTTGAATCCAATTCATACATAGGTGGTAAATTATCACAAATTGAATCTAAAAATTTTCGCTTTGATGCTGGGCCTTCTTTATTTACTATGCCAGAGCTTGTAGATGAGTTGTTTGAATTGGCTAACAAAAATCCAAGACAGTATTTTAATTATCTTCAGTTAGTAGAAAGTTGTCGTTACTTTTATCCTGACGGAACTTTTTTAAGAGGCTATTCCGATGTCCATAAGTTTGCCGAAGAAGCGGCTAAGCAAACTGGTGTGAATCCAAAAAAAGTAAAAAAGCACTTAGAAAAAAGTGCCTACATATACGATTCTACAGCCTTCCTTTTCTTAGAACGTTCCTTGCACAAATGGAGGTCATACCTATCTTTTAGGGTTTTGAAATCCTTTTTTAAGTTACCTTTTTTAGGCGTCTTTTCAAGTATGCATAAGGCTAATTCTAAAGCATTAAACAATGAAAAGATGACTCAGCTTTTTGATAGATATGCTACTTATAACGGGTCTAACCCTTATGTAGCACCTTCCATCTTAAATATCATTCCTCATCTAGAATTTAATAAAGGAGCCTTTTTCCCAAAGGGAGGAATGTACTCTATTGCCTTATGTTTATTTGAGTTAGCGAAGTCTTTGGGAGTTAAGTTTCATTTGAATTCAAAAGTCAGCAGAATTATTGAAAATAATGGTCAGGTTTTGGGTATTGAGGTCGATGGTATTCATAATAATGCTGATTATATAGTTTGCAATTTGGACATTCATTTTGTTTATAAAAACTTATTGCAGGGCTATAAAAAACCGATTAAAACCTTGACTCAAGAACGTTCTACTTCGGCTCTAATTTTTTATTGGGGGATTAATAAAACATTTGACAATTTAGATTTGCATAATATCTTTTTTAGTGAGGATTACAAGCAAGAGTTTGAATATTTGAGACAAGGAAAAAAACTTTATGACGACCCTACAATTTATGTAAATATCACTTCAAAAAAGAATAAGTCCGATGCTCCCGAAGGCTGTGAAAATTGGTTTGTTATGATAAATGTACCATCTAATACCGGACAAGATTGGGATAGCTTAATTGTTGGAGCAAGGCAGTCTATTTATCGAAAGTTGTCTCAACAATTGGAAATTAACCTAGAATCTCATATCTTAACAGAGCGAATTTTAGAACCAAGAACGATTGAATCTAAAACAGCCTCTTATCAAGGGTCGTTGTATGGGTCGGCATCAAATAACAAGATGGCAGCTTTTTTTCGTCATTCTAATTTTTCTAACGATATTAGAGGGCTATATTTTTGTGGGGGTAGTGTTCACCCTGGTGGTGGTATTCCTTTAGCACTTTCTTCTGCGAAAATTGTAGATGGTTTTTTTCAAACACTTAACTAATGAGTTGGACTAAGGTCAACATTATTATCATTTTGCTTTTTATTCTTCATTTAGTTGGAGGGGTGGCTCTTTCTATTGAAAGTGTTAAGTCTATTTTTCTTGCACTTACGCCATTTAATCTTGCACTTACTTTTGGGTTATTGATTTGGGGAAACGATGACTTTTCTTTTAACTTTTTCAAGGTAATTTCTGTCCTTTTTCTGATTGGATTTTTTGTTGAAGTACTCGGAGTATATTCTGGTTTTTTATTTGGCGAATACCATTATGGCAAAACTTTAGGTTTTCAGTTTCTTGAAGTGCCACTTATTATTGGCGTGAACTGGGTACTGCTAGTAGTGTCATCTTTTGCTGTTAGCTCCTATTTTGTGTCTAATTCCATTTTAAAAGTTGTATTATCTTCTATTATTATGGTTTTATTAGATCTTATGATTGAGCCTGTGGCTATACGCTTAGATTTCTGGCATTGGCAAGCAGAGGTTATCCCATTGCAAAATTATCTTATGTGGTTTTTAGTGGCTTTATTAATGAACTGGATTCTGACTTTCAATCGGTTCAAGTTTAATGTGAAATTAGGTTTTGGCTTATTGATTTCTCAAGTTCTTTTTTTCACTTTACAATCGTTTAATTTTTAGTAATGGGGTTTTTAGAGCATCATTTTTTCTATTTCATTTTAATGTTATTGTCACTAGCTTATCCTCTTGCTCAGAGTTTCGAAAGACGAATTTATTATTATAAAAAGTGGCATCTTCTATTGCCTTCTATTCTTTTGATGATGCTATTGTTTATCCCTTGGGATATATGGTTTACTCATTGGTCAGTCTGGCAATTTAACAGCGACTACATATGTGGCCTAAAAGTGGTTTTATTGCCTATTGAAGAATGGTTATTTTTTATCATTATTCCTTTTGCTTGTGTATTTATTCATGAGGTATTAAATTATTTTTTTAACAAAGAATTAGAGTCTAATGCTTATGTTAAAATTTCATTCGTACTTGCTTTAATACTAGCAGTATCATCTGTGATATGGTCAGAAAAATTATATACACTAGTTTGTTTTAGCCTAACTTCAGTTTCCCTTTTTATATTATCTATTTATCAGCCAAAATGGATAGGTTCTTTTTTTAGAACGTATTTAGTTTCCTTAATTCCTTTTTTAATTATCAACGGTTTTTTGACAGGTAGTTTCAATGAAACACCCATAGTCAGTTATAGCTCAAACCACATAATTGGCGCTAGAATTCTGAATATTCCTATTGAAGATAGTATGTATTGTTTGTTGATGCTTTTGATAGTAATTGCTGTTTATGAAAAAAAATCGACATTAAAATAAACAGAAAAATGTCATTTTTACTTTAAGACTTAATATTTCATGTGATGTTAGTGTTGTTTTTACACTTTTTAACATATATTTGCTGAAAATATACATTTAGACATTAAAAAAATTGCAATCATAACATCGGGAGGAGATTCTCCGGGCATGAATGCAGCGCTTAGAAGCGTTGTTCGTTCAGCCAATTATCACGGCATAGAGTGTGTAGGATTTTATCGTGGTTATCAAGGCATAATAGAAAATGATTTCAAGCCACTTGAAATGCGTTCAGTTAGTAATATTCTTGAACTTGGTGGAACTGTTTTAAGAACGGCACGTTCATTAGATTTTCATAAATCTGAAGTTCGTGAAAAGGCTTACCATAATCTAAAGTCACAGAATATTGACGCATTAGTTGTTATTGGCGGTAACGGTTCAATTACAGGTGCTAATGTGTTTGCTAAACAATTTGATTTTCCTTGTGTAGGTATTCCAGCCTCAATAGATAACGATATATATGGTACTGATTGCTCTATTGGTTTTCAGACAGCCTTACAAACCATAGTTGAGTCTGTAGATAAAATTAGAGATACAGCCCGTTCTCACAATCGATTATTCTTTGTCGAAGTGATGGGTAGAGACAATGGTAATTTAGCACTTTACTCAGCCATCGCCTCTGGAGCATGTTTTGTGATAATTCCAGAAAAAGAATTTGAGATAACTAATCTTGCTGAGCGATTGAAAACAGGTAAGTCTATGAGTAAATCATCAAGTATCGTTATTGTAGCAGAAGGGAATAATTATGGTCCTTCCTACAAAATTGCTGAAGACTTAACAGAAGTATTTGATGAGTACGAATCTAAAGTTACTATTCTTGGACACTTACAAAGAGGAGGTTCGCCAGTGGTAATGGATAGGCTAATAGCAAGTCGATTAGGTTTGTTTGCAGTTCAAGCATTAATGTCTGAAAACTATGGTAATATGGTTGGTATAATTAAAAACGAAACCGTATTGATTCCTATGCAAGATGTAGTAGATAAACAGAAAACAATAAACGAAAATTTATATATGTTAAACAAAATTATTTCAAGATAAAATGACAAAAATTAAAGTAGCAATTAATGGATTTGGAAGAATAGGTAGAAATTTTTTCCGTCAAGCACTCGAATCCGATAATATAGAGGTCGTAGCAATTAACGACTTAACAGATGTAAAAACTTTAGCACATTTATTAAAGTATGACTCTACGCATGGCGTGTTGACTAACAACGTTAGTCCTTCAGATAACAAGATTTTAGTAGATTCTACTGAGATACCAGTTTATTCATGTCCTAACCCTCAAGAATTACCTTGGAAAGCATTAAATGTTGATGTAGTTTTAGAGTCTACAGGTCGTTTCTTAAAGAACGAACAAGCCTTACAACACGTAATAGCAGGAGCTAAAAAAGTTGTTGTTTCAGCGCCTTCACCTGATGCTAAAACAGTCGTATTGGGTGTAAATAATGAGGTGATTACTGAGGAAGACTTTGTATTTTCAAATGCTTCTTGTACAACCAATTGTTTAGCGCCTATGGCAAAAGTTATTAATGATAACTTCGGCATAAAATCAGGTTACATAACGACTACACATGCTTTTACGGCAGACCAAAGTCTTCAAGATATGCCTCACAAAGATTTGAGAAGGGCACGTTCAGCAATGAATTCTATTATTCCTACTAAAACAGGTGCAGCATCTGCAGTTGGTAAAGTATTGCCAAGTTTGAATGGTAAATTAGACGGTATAGCTTTACGAGTGCCTGTGGCATGTGGCTCAATTACCGATTTCGTATGCGTTACTGAAAAAGAAACCACTGTTGAAGAAGTCAATAACTTGTTACAAGCAGCGTCCAACACATCAATGCAAGGCATCTTAGCCGTTAGCTCAGAACCTTTAGTTTCTATTGATATTGTTGGTAGAAAAGAATCATCAATTATTGATGCAGAATTAACTAAAGTTGATGGGAATTTGATTAAATTAGTTTCTTGGTACGATAACGAGACTGGATACTCGGCACGTTTAATAGATTTTTGTTCAATCGTTACCGAAAAAGAACTAACAAAAATTTAATATCATGAGTAAAATAGCAGTAATAGCCCACGATAATTTCAAACCTAACCTTTTAGAATTCCTTAAGGGGAAAAAATCATGGTTTTTTGGTAGAGAAATTGTTGCTACGGGAAGAACTGCTGAATTTTTAGAAGCTGGCGATTTAAATTTGCCCCTTTTGCACGTCAATAAAGGGTCCGATGGCGGTTACCTTCAGATTACTGAAATGATAAAAAATGGTGAAGTCGGTATTGTATTCTTTTTTAGAGATGCGACTATTGTTCAACCTTTTCATGAAGACATCAGTAAACTGCTAAATACTTGCGATTTAGAAAATATCCCCTTGAGCACTAATCAGGCTGGAGCAGAATTGTTAATCATAGGTAAAATAAGAATGGAAGCTTCTGAAAAAGCACAATCTAAACTTAATTCAAATCAATGAAGATAGCAGTTATTGCACACGACGGGACAAAAGATCGCCTCAGGGGTTTTATACAATCTAAAATTAACATGATTTCTAATCATACCATCGTTTGTACTAAAAGCACTTCTAAGATTGTCAAAGAATTTAATTTAGATGTTAGTGCAGTCGAATCTGGGCCACTAGGGGGAGATGCGCAAATAGCTGCACAAATAGTAAGTAATGAAATAGAGGCTGTTCTCTTTTTGAGAGATCCATTAGGTAAGCACCCTCACGAACCAGATATAAATATGTTATTGAGATTGTGCGATGTGTACCAAGTTCCACTAGCAACCAATTTTAAAACAGCAGAGATTTTATTAAACCATTTTAAAAATCTTTAAAAAGATGAAAGTAGTAGGAGTAGATATTGGGGGAACAAATACAGAATTAGCTGTAATAGATTCTAAAGATGGAATTCTTAAAATGAGCGCTTTCAAAACCAAAGCAAGTGATTCCTTCGCTGAGTATATTGATGATTTAAGTTGTCAAATTGAAGTATTAACATTGGAGTATTCAATAGATTCAATTGGTATAGGTGCGCCTAACTTTGATTCTAAGGCTCAAACGTTTTGTCCAGTAAATTTTCCTTGGGATGACCTAAAGCCGTTTAATTTAAAAGCTCATCTAGAGAGTTTTTTAAATATTCCAACCTTTTTAATTAATGATGCCAATGCCTCTGCTATGGCTGAAAATCGTTATGGTGCTGGTAAAAAATACAAAGATTTTTCACTTATTACTTTAGGTACTGGTTTAGGTGGTGGTATCATTATCAATAATCAGCTTTTTGAAGGTGCTTTCGGATATGCCGGTGAATTTGGTCATACCAAAATAGAGGGTTTAGATAGACAATGTAATTGTGGGGGTGTAGGATGTTTAGAGACTGTTGTTTCTGCTAACGGTATTAAAAAGTCATATGCTGTTAATATGAAAGAAATTAAAAGTAGTGTTCCTACTCAAATTCCTTCGGTTAAAACCATTTTTGATAAAGCTAAAAATGGAGATAAAAGATGTCAGGTGATTTTAAACTACACATTTGAAAAGTTAGGTCAAAAAATGGCTGATTTTATACACATACTAAATCCAGAAGCTATTATTTTCTGTGGAAATATTGCCAAGTCTATGGAGAGTTATTTACCTATTATTTCTGATTTTTGCGAAGAGCAATTACTTGATGACTTTAAAGGTAAAATACATTACGGAATATCCGAATTGCTAGATGACAAAATGAATGTTTTAGGACCAGCCTCATTAGCATTTACAAAGGCCGAAGAGTTAGTTAGCTAAATCCTTTTATTGTTGGTTGAATTTGTAAAGCTCAGCAGGTTTGTGAGAAACACCCTTTTGCTTTTCGTTGGTTTTCTCTAATATCCCTTTGTTTATAATCTGTTTTCTGAAGTTTCTTTTATCAAGCTTCTCATTCAAAATTATCTCATATAGCTCTTGTAGTTGCGATAAAGTGAACTTTCTTGGAAGTAATTCTGAAGTTACCTCATGATTTATCTCTGTTCTTAAGAACTGAATAGCATCATTAACAATTAAGTTGTGGTCAAATGCCATTTCTGGAATATTTTCTATATCTGTCCAACACACATCGTGCGCAAAATAAGAGGCTTGAGGATTGTAGTCTTCCATTCTTACAATAGAAACGTATCCAATTGTAATTACTCTTTCATTGGGGTCAGCTCTAAAATTTTCTAACCACTCTTTATCTTTTTCTTCTTGAACACGTGTTGGATTACCAAAGGTTTTAAATTGCTTTAGATATAAGTTGTCTAATTTTGTTAAGCTAAAAAGAATTCTATTGGCAGCATCGTCAATGTCTTCGTCAAGTTCTATGAGGTCGCCAGGAATAGCGAACTGTGTTTTCTTACGGTCTTGTTTTGAAAAAGGGTTTACCTTTTTTTCAATAGTTAAAACTTTTATTTTTTTTTCAGTATCATCAAAACCGAAAATTACACAATCGACAGAAACATTAATCTTAGACATAATTTGTTTAGTGTTTAACCAAATATATTAAATAATTAGTTTAAAGATAGTCTTTAAATGTCAAAATTATACTTTGATTATATAAATACAATTAAAAAATTAATAATTGACTTTATAATGAATAAATAAATTAGCCCAAATAATTTTTGAAAGATGGAATATATAAGGAGTGCCTACGGTTAATATTACTCCAACAAAAATCAAAATTTGAAGCATAGATGCTTGTAAATCAAGAATCCAGTTAGATAAATAAGTTGCAACGAAAATTGCAATGCCTATAGCATACGAAACATACATTGCTCCAAAATAAAAGCCGGGCTCTTTGCTGAATTTTATTTTACAATTTAGACAGTGTTTATACAACTCGCCAATTTTTTTAAAGTTATATGCTGATGAGGTGAAGAATTCGCCTTCGTGGCACTGAGGGCATTTAAATTTAAGTATACTATATAATTTCGCTCCCTTTTTTAACATTTAGGAAAGGTAAAAAACTAAGCCTAAAAAGCTTAAGTAAAATCCAATTACAATTATTGATCGGTAAAAATTTATTCCTTTAAACCAATAAATTATAGTAATGGGGATAGAGAATACGATTAAAAATATGGACGATAAGAAAACAATGTTATTGTTTTTGCTTGTTGAAGTTGTTGATATTACATCTATACCATTGACCATTAGATATACAAGAACAGGTAGTCCTATGCCTATGCAGATATCAAATATATTACTGCCATATGCATTTGAAAAAGCATCTTTATATTTTTCGTTTTGGGCATCTTTGACTGATAATATTGTATCTGGAATGCTTGAGGCTACGGCAGCAATAAAAAAGGTGATGAAAAATAAGTTCATATTCAGTTGCTCCGATAGCTGTTCACTACTAGTTACAAGTTCTTTACAAGCTAAAGAGATAATAACTAAGGAAATAACTAAGATTAAACTAGCCTTCCAGGTGTTCAATTTAGATTTGTTTAATATTAATCCTGCAATGTTAATATTGATTATTTTTTTAAACAATCCAGTTTCTTCAATGTAATCTTCTTTGTTATTTTGTGATGTACGGGCTGTATTTGTCAAGTTTTTATTATTTCTTTTTTTAAAAACTAAAACAATATAAATACAGTAAAGAACAATGAGAATTGTAGCAAGGTAAATGGATATGCCACCGAAGTATAGCCCTGCTAACAAAGCAATTTCTGTGACGATTAAGAAAAAGCCATCTTGTTCTATAATTTTTTTATCAGTAGGGAACAAGGGAGTGCCATACTTGTAATATATAACTAAGAATGAAACTGCTGGTATTATAGCGATATTAAATATAGAGCTTCCAATAATGGTGGCATAACCTGCTGAAAAACCCTCAAGGTCACCAATGTAAAAGAGAAAGAAAAAAGAAATGAGTAGTTCGGGTAAAGAACTCGCTATTGCATTTATAGTTGGTCCTTTTATTCCCTCGTTAAGATTACGAGTGAGGTAGGAAGAAGCAATGTCAAAAGATTCGCTTGCTTTCCAAATTAAGTAAGTGGAGAGACATATTAAACTAAATGATAATATCATTTTGCAAAACTATATAAATAAACGCATTTCTTTAATCTATTTTTATTTATCGTATATATCTATATAAACATTATACAATCTTACTCAAAGCCGTTATCTAAATATTGACTAAAATGCAAAAAGACCTCACATCTACTAGATAAGAGGTCTTTTTTTTGGTGGTGCTACCAGGATTCGAACCGGGGACACAAGGATTTTCAGTCCTTTGCTCTACCAACTGAGCTATAGCACC
>CAJWHN010000009.1 GCA_913041085.1 uncultured Flavobacteriales bacterium
GCGTCAAAAGCGTGTAATGGCTGACCAGTTTCGTGTAGGACATAATTCGTAATGTCTACAACATTATTGATTGGTGTTAATCCTATAGATTGAAGTCTTTTTTGTAGCCAATCTGGTGAGGCTTTTACTTTTACATTTTTAATACTTATACCTGCGTATCTAGGGCATGATTTTTCATCTTTAACTTCTATAGATAGAGGTTTTTCTGTCCCTTCTTTGAATGCACTTATATCAGCAAAATTTAACTGGCATTTTATGTTATTATGGTAAAGTACTGCCGCTAAATCTCTAGCTACTCCTATGTGTGACATAGCATCTGAACGATTAGGAGTTAATCCAATTTCAAAAACAATGTCTGTTTCTATTTTGAAGTATTCACTAGCTAATTGGCCTACTTGTGCATTTGAATCGAGAACCATAATACCCTCATGACTATCGCCAAGACCAATTTCATCTTCAGCACAAATCATACCCTCTGATACTTCACCTCTAATTTTTCCTTTTTTGATTTTAAAAGATTCGTCATCAAAATACAAGACAGTTCCGATAGTAGCAACAGGAACTTTTTGTCCTGACTCAACATTTGGTGCGCCACAAACAATTTTAAGAGCTTCTTCTTGACCTATATTTACTGTTGTAATGCTAAGTCTATCGGCATTGGGATGTTGTTCTTTTGTTAATACCTCACCAATAACAATACCTTTCAGTCCACCTTTTACACTTTCTACGTGTTCTATTCCTTCAACTTCAAGTCCTGTGTCGGTCAAGTATCGAGCAACAGTTGTTGCATCTAAATCAATATCTATGTATTCTTTTAACCAATTGTATGAAATCTTCATCTAGAGTATAATTATTAAGGCAAAAGTAAGAAAAAGAATGAGGTGATATATAGCTAATTATACTAAGATATTCTACTCCATTCAAGTTGTTTGTTGCTAATCTCTTTATAATGGCCGAGTATGGCTTTGTTTTTTGGCAGTTTTAGTTCTGGATCTTCTTCCAATAATGTTAGGGCAAGTTGTCTTGCGTATTGTAAAATAGCATTATCTTTCATTAAATCGGCAATTTTTAACTCTAGCATTCCACTTTGTTGCGTACCCATCAAGTCACCTGGTCCTCGAAGTTTTAGGTCTACCTCTGCAATTTCAAAGCCATCAGTTGTCCTAACCATAGTTTTTAGTCTTTCTTGCCCTTCAGTACTTATTTTATTGCCACTCATGAGGATACAATACGATTGTTCAGCCCCTCTGCCAACTCGACCTCTTAATTGGTGAAGCTGAGATAAGCCAAAGCGTTCAGCGCTTTCGATAACTATTATTGAGGCATTCGGAACATTTACACCAACTTCAATAACGGTTGTTGCAATCATAATTTGTGTTTCTCCTTTAGCAAATCGACTCATTTCGAAATCTTTGTCTTCAGATTTCATTTGTCCGTGAACGATACTGATTTGCTTTCCTTTAAAAGTTCTGCAAATACTTTCGTAGCCGTCCATCAAATCTTTATAATCAAGTGTTTCACTTTCATTGATTAGTGGGTAAACTATGTAGGCTTGTCTTCCTTTTTCTATTTCTTTTTGGATAAAGCCTAACATAGCTAGTCTACCACTTTCAGATTTCCAAATGGTATTTATGGCTTTTCTACCCGGGGGTAATTCATCAATTATAGAAACGTCTAAGTCACCATATAGAGTCATAGCTAATGTTCTAGGAATCGGAGTAGCTGTCATCACTAACACATGAGGGGGGTTGCTATTTTTTAGCCACATTTTAGCACGTTGAGCTACACCAAAACGGTGTTGTTCATCAATTACAACAAAGCCTAAATTTTTAAATTTTACTTTATCTTCTAGTAAAGCGTGTGTGCCAATAAGAATGTGTGTTTCTCCGTTTTCTAAGGCTTCGTGTATTATGGTGCGTTGTGATTTTTTTACTGAGCCAGTAAGAAGTGAAATCTTTATTGGCATTTCAGAAAGTAAATTAGAGATGGTTTCAAAATGTTGTTGAGCCAAAATTTCAGTGGGAGCCATAAGACAGCTTTGAAATCCATTATCTATAGCCATTAAAATACTCATTAAGGCAACAAGTGTTTTACCACTACCGACATCTCCTTGAAGTAGGCGATTCATCTGAGACTCTTTGGCGCAATCGTGACGTATTTCTTTCAAAACTCGTTTTTGAGCGTTTGTTAGTTCAAAAGGCAGGTGATTGTGAAAAAAATTGTTGAAGTGTTCGCCAATTTGAGAAAGAGTAAAGCCTTTAAGCTTTTGTTGGCGAACGATTTTCATTCTTATAAGTTGTAATTGTATGAAAAATAATTCCTCAAATTTAAGTCTGTATTGTGCTTGTTGTAAAGTTTTGGTATTCGTTGGGAAATGAATATTCGTATAAGCTTCACGACGAGGAATTAAATTGAGTTTTTGAATTAGTTCGCTAGATAAATTTTCTTTTATACTATTGATTACTTGTGGTAATAATACCGAAGTGAGTTTGCCAATAGCTTTATTGGTTAACCCTTTATTTGATAGTGATTCGGTAGTAGAATATATAGGTTGAAGTTTATTGAGTTTTGTTTGATGCTTTTCGTCAATAGACTCTAATTCTGGGTGGACGATATTTATCTTACCATTATATAGGTTAGGTTTGCCAAATACAACATACTTTTTATTAGCCTTTATACTATCTTTTATCCATTTAGTGCCTTTAAACCACACTAATTCGATAGCACCATTTTCATCTTGAAACTTTGCCGTTAATCGTTTACTATGTTTTGCACCTAATTCTTGTAGATTGTTGATGTGACCAACAAGTTGTACATAAGGTAAATCGCTGTTTATTTCACTTATTTTATAGAATTTAGTTTTATCAACATATCGAAATGGAAAATAGTGAAGTAAATCACCAAATGTGTGAATACCTAGTTCTTTCCTTAAGAGTTCAGCTCTTTTGGGCCCAACACCTTTCAAATATTCTATTGAATTGAACAACTCTTGCATGGCATAAAGATAAAAAAAAGCCCTATCAGATTTGATAGGGCTTTTAAATAGTTTGTGAAAAACGTTAAATATTATTGGCTCCCATAAAAAGAACAGGATTTTCTAAATAACTCTTTAATGTTCCTAAGAATTTTGAACCTACAACACCATCAACAACTCTGTGGTCGCAAGAAAGTGTTACCTTAAGTGTGTTGCCAACAACAATTTCACCATTTTTTACAACTGGCTTTTGAACTATTCCTCCAACAGCTAAAATACAAGCGTCTGGAGGGTTTATGATTGCTGTGAATTCTTCAATATCAAACATTCCTAAATTAGAAATGGTAAATGTATTGCCTTGCCAATCTTCTGGTTGTAATTTTTTTGCTTTAGCTTTTACACTGTAGTCTTTTACTTCACTAGAAATTTCAGAAAGTCTTTTGCTATTGGCAAATCTAACAACAGGAACTAGCAGACCGTCTTCCACAGCCATTGCTACACCTATATGAATGTGGTCATTGAATCTAATTCTGTCGCCTAACCAGCTAGAATTAATTTGTGGGTGTTGCTCTAAGGCCATAGAACAAGCCTTTACTATCATATCATTAAATGATATTTTAATCGGAGAAACAGTATTTATAGCTTGTCTTGCTTCTATAGTCTTGTCCATGTTAATTTCACAAGTTAGATAGAAGTGTGGAGCTGAAAATTTACTTTCACCAAGTCGTTGAGCAATTACTTTTCTCATCTGAGAAACTTCGACCTCTGTGTAACTTTCGACAGTAGGGACTGATGAACCACCAGAGTAATTGTCAATGTCCCTCTTGATTATTCTACCAAAATCACCTGTACCTTTGACTAGATCAAGATTAATATTTCTTTCGTCAGCCAATTTTTTTGCTAGAGGAGAGGCGATATTTTTGCCATTATTAGGAGTAGATTTTTCTTGTTTTGGAGTAGATTTAACTTCTACTTTTGGAGCTTCTTTCACTACCTCAGTTTTTACTTCTTTAACTGGAGCTTCAGCTTTTTTAACCTCTACTTTCTCGTCTTCGGTCTTTGCTTTGTCTTGTTCAAGTAAAGAGCTAATGTCTTCACCTTTTTCGCCAAGAATAGCTAATATACTATCTACTGGGGCTTTAGCACCTTCTGCTACACCAATATGTAGTAAAAAGCCTTCTTGAAAGCTCTCAAATTCCATAGTGGCTTTGTCTGTTTCTATTTCAGCTAACAAATCACCTTCAGATACTTGGTCGCCAACATTTTTGTGCCATTTTGCAACAACACCATCTGTCATGGTGTCGCTCAATCGGGGCATATTTACTACTTCTGCCATATTTTTAGTCTTTTATAAATGGATAATCTTCTTGTTCGTAAACGCTATCGTATAAATCTTGTTTTACTGGGAATGGAGATTCTTCAGCAAATTTTATCGCATCCGCAATAGTTTCTTTTACCTCTTGATTAATTGCTTCAATCTCTTTGTCAGAAGCGTATTTATTTTCTTTGATAAACTCAAGAGTCGTATTAATTGGGTCTATTTTTTGATATTCGCTGACCTCGTCTTTTTTTCTATAGTGTTGAGCATCAGACATAGAGTGTCCTTTGTAACGATAAGTTTTAGCCTCTAAAAATGTTGGGCCATCACCTTTCCTAGCTCTTTTGACGGCTTTTTCAACAGCTTTAGTCATTGCTAATGGATCCATACCATCAACTGGCTCACTAGGCATTTCATACCCTAATCCTAATTTCCAAATTTCAGTGTGATTAGCTGTTCTTTCTACCGAAGTTCCCATAGCGTATCCATTGTTTTCAACAATAAATACAACAGGTAACTTCCACAACATAGCTAGATTAAAAGTTTCGTGTAGAGAACCTTGTCTTACAGCTCCGTCACCCATAAAGCAAAGAGTGACCGCATCACTACCATTGTATTTGTCTGCAAAAGCTAATCCAGCTCCAAGGGGTATCTGTCCACCAACGATTCCGTGTCCACCAAAAAAATTATGTTCTTTGCTAAACATATGCATAGAGCCACCATTTCCTTTCGAGCAACCTGTGATTTTACCCATCAATTCAGCCATTACATATTTTGGTTCAACGCCCATTGCAATTGGTTGCACGTGATTACGGTAGGCCGTTATCATTTTATCTTTAGATGGATCAATAGCTTCTCGACATCCTGCTAGAATAGCTTCTTGTCCATTGTAGAGGTGTAAAAACCCTCTAATTTTTTGTTGTATGTATAATGCAGAAGCTTTATCTTCAAGCTTTCTCCACAAGAGCATATTTCTATACCAATTGAGGTAGGTTTTTTTTGTAATTTTTGTAGCCATATCGTTAAAATTGGTGCAAATTTAACACAAAATAGCCTAATATTAATTAATAATTATTAGTTGGGGGCGTATTATGGAAATTTAACCTTTAATTAATCAAATTAGCTTAAAAATAAGTTAAATCATTTAGTATTCACTAAAAAAAGTTTAAAAATAACACTTTTAAGGCGTAATATAAAATACTTGTAAGATAAATATTTATTAAAAATTATTTCGATATTTGTAATTTGCTCAATAAATGAAAAATATATCAATTTTAATATTCTTCCTTTTAATTTCTACTTCTCTTTTTTCACAAAGTTTTAGAGTTCCGAAGAATGTAGTAAGTACGAGTTTATTTCAGCCATTTGCTACTTTAAGTGGATATACTATATCTTTTGAAAGATTAATTGATCCTGGTTATAGTTTAAACGCTGCGCAGTTTTCCTATAAGTTAAATACAACTCTTATTTCTTACAATCAAAAAAAAGAGTATGCAACAATCGATTCGCAAGTTTTTTATGACAAAGAGGCTTACAAGTTTTTTGGCTTTACTATTTTACCTGAACTAAGATATTATTTTACTTGGGATGCTCCCATAGGAGTTTATGCAAGTTTATTTGGAAGTTATACTGACTATTCTGAAGTTTATTCAGATATTAACAATGAAGCTACTAGTTACGAAAAAAAATATTCGATTATTGGTAGAGGCATAGGAGCTGGATTTCAGTTTAAATTTTTTGAATCTTATACATTAGATATCATTGGGGGGTATCAACCACTAAATATTAATTCAAAAACTAAATCTTTTGAAAGTGAAGAATTCATAGAAAATCCTTTAATTGAAGAAGAAAAACTTTATTTAAATTTACATTTAGGTATTAATTTCTAAAGTTTATTTTTTTCTGAATCCTACAAATAATAGTGAATATATATTTCTAAAAATTCATAATTTTCGGATATTTTTAGTTTGTACTTATTTTTCTAGAATATTTTAAGTTGAAATTAACAACTCTATTAAATAAAATAAGTTTTTGAAAGAAGTGAAAAATCTTAAAAAAGTTTAATTTTTGAAGTCCAATGAATTAAATATAGATTCATCAACAAAATTTGGCAGTGTTACTTTTAACTCTGGAGTTCTTTCCATTTCCTTTTTAATAGCAAAAATGGCTTCTTCATTTCTAGCCCAGCTTCTTCTAGCTATTCCGTTATTTACATCCCAATGTAGCATAGACTGAATTTTTGCAGCACTTTCTTCTGAACCGTCAATAAGCATTCCAAATCCTCCATTAATAACTTCTCCCCAACCCACACCGCCTCCATTATGGATAGATACCCATGTAGCGCCTCTAAAACTATCTCCAATTACATTGTGTATAGCCATATCAGCGGTAAAGCTGGAACCATCATATATATTAGAAGTTTCTCTGTACGGAGAATCTGTTCCAGAAACATCATGGTGGTCTCTGCCTAATATTATTGGACCAATAGTCCCTTCTTTTATTGCATTATTGAAGGCTTTGGCGATTTCTATTCTTCCAATCGAGTCGGCATATAATATTCTTGCTTGAGAACCTACAACTAATTGGTTGTCATTAGCATTTTTAATCCAACGAATATTATCAGCCATTTGCTGCTGTATCTCTTTTGGAGCGTCTAATTTTAACTTTTCTAATACTTCACAAGCTATTTTATCGGTTTTATTTAAATCTTCTTTTTTACCACTAGCACAAACCCAACGGAATGGCCCAAATCCATAATCAAAGCACATCGGTCCCATAATATCTTGGACATAAGAAGGGTACTTGAAGTGTATTCCGTCTTGAGCCATAACGTCTGCGCCTGAGCGAGATGCTTCTAATAAAAATGCATTTCCATAATCAAAGAAGTAGGTGCCTTTTGAGGTGTGTTTATTGACTGCATCGGCATGTCGGCGTAGGGTTTCTTTAATTTTGACTTTGAATTCTTTAGGGTTATTAGCCATCAATTCATTGGATTCTTCAAAAGATAAACCAATAGGGTAATAACCACCTGCCCAAGGGTTGTGAAGTGAAGTTTGGTCAGAACCTAAATCAACATAAATCTTTTCCTCAAGAAATTTTTCCCATACTTCAACGATGTTGCCTTGAAATGCAATAGAAACAACCTCTTTATTTTCTTTAGCTTTTTTGACTCTATTAGAAAGAGTATCTAAATCTTCAATGACTTCATCTACCCAACCTTGTGAATGTCTTGTTATTGTTGCTTTAGGGTTCACTTCTGCTACTACGGTTATGCAACCAGCAATATTTCCAGCTTTTGGCTGAGCACCACTCATACCCCCTAAACCAGCAGTTAAAAATAATTTTCCTGCTAATCCGTCATCACTTAATTTTCTACCAGCGTTTAGAATAGTAATAGTTGTTCCATGAACGATGCCCTGTGGTCCAATATACATATAAGAACCCGCAGTCATTTGTCCATATTGAGTAACGCCTAGTGCGTTAAATTTTTCCCAATCATCGGCTTTAGAGTAGTTAGGAATCATCATTCCGTTGGTGACAACAACTCTAGGTGCATTTTTATTAGATGGAAACAGTCCCATAGGGTGACCTGAATACATAACTAATGTTTGTTCGTCAGTCATTTCAGACAGGTATTGCATACACAATAAATATTGAGCCCAATTTTGGAATACACCTCCATTACCACCATATGTGATTAATTCGTGAGGATGTTGGGCTACAGCATAGTCTAGGTTATTCTGAATCATCAGCATAATGGCTTTTGCCTGTAATGATTTTCCAGGATAGTTCTCAATGCTTCTAGCTTTCATTTCATAATCTGGTCGGTATCTATACATATATATCCTACCATATTTGTTTAATTCATGAGCAAACTCCTCAGCTAAAAACGTATGTTGTCCTTTAGGAAAATATCGTAAAGCATTTTTCAGGGCTAATTTTTTCTCATCAGCACTTAGAATATCTTTTCTTTTGGGCGCATGATTGATGCTGAGGTCGTACTTCTTTTTTTGAGGAATTTCATTAGGAATACCTGCTGATATACTATCTTTAAATGCTGTCATTTTAATTTCTTTTTTAAAGAATCTGTTTTTTTATTAAATCCGTATGGGCAATGTTTACAACCACTTTTACAACAATAGCCTCTTTTTAAATGGTATTTCTCTGTGAAAATAATGTAGCCATCTTTACTTTTGTAAAAATCTTCCTTTGCTAATTTACTTTGGTTTGAAAAGTTTACCATTGATTTATTGAAAGGTACAAATTTACGATATTCATTGCTTATATTAGTGTATGTTTTCACAAGTCGTCAAACAAGATATTCAAGAAATTACTAATGCTATGTTGAAGTCTAAGAAAGTTAGGCTATTGATTCAAAGAGAGGATTTAAATAACCCTTATTGTATGGGAAATAAGTGGTGGAAATTGAGATTTAATTTGATAGAGGCTGTTAGACAAAATCATCGTACAATTTTAACATTTGGCGGAGCATTTTCCAATCACATTGCTGCTACCGCTTCGGCTTGTAATAAATTAGGTTTAAAATCTATTGGGATTATTCGTGGCTACTTTACTGATAAATTGAATTCAACTCTTATAAAAGTAAAAAATGAGGGTATGCAATTGCAATTTGTAGATAGAGAAACCTATCGGAATAAATCCAATGTTGATTGGAAGTCTATATATGGAGATTGTTACCTTATTCCTGAGGGAGGAACAAATGAACTTGCTGTTAAATCTTGTGAGGAGATGGTTTCTTTCAAAGATTTTGATATAGTTTGTGTTCCATTAGGTACAGGTGGGACCTTGTCTGGGGTTATACGAAGTTTAAAACCTTCTCAAGTCGCTATAGGCTTTTCTTCATTAAAAGGTGGTGAATTTTTAAATGATGAAGTAAAAAAGTATGTGAATACTTCGAATTGGTCTATTCAATCCGATTATCATTTTGGTGGTTATGCAAAAGTTAGTCAGGAATTGGTGACCTTCATGAATGAGTTCAAACGTGATTTTTCAATTCAGTTAGAGCCTGTTTATACGGCCAAAATGTTATATGGTATTTTTGATATGATAGAGAATAATAATTTTCCTCCAAATAGTACTATTTTAGCTGTCCATACTGGAGGTTTGCAAGGAATTGAAGGTATGAATCAACTCTTACAATCTAAAGAATGGAAAATCGACTAGTCCTATTTTTACTCTTATTTTCGTCTCAGCTTTCAGCTCAAAATATGACTCGTAATGAGTATATCAATAAATATAAAGATGAAGCCATTTATCAGATGAAAAAATATAAAATTCCTGCTAGTATAACACTTGCTCAAGGGATCTTAGAAAGTGGTGATGGAAATAGTGAATTAGCTAAAAAATCAAATAATCATTTTGGCATTAAATGCCATTCCGATTGGGAAGGGGAGAGGGTTTACCACGATGATGATAAAAAAAATGAATGCTTTAGAAAATACAATAAAGTAAGAGATTCATATGATGATCATTCAGAGTTTTTACTAAGGCCTAGATATGCTTCTTTGTTTGAATATGCATTAACGGATTATAAATCTTGGGCTAAAGGTTTAAAGAAAGCGGGTTACGCCACAAACCCTTATTATGCTAAACACTTGATTAAAATTATTGAAGAAAATGAATTGCATAAATTAGATGATGAAGTAGAAGTTGAAAGTGATAAACTTATATTTAGTGGTTTTTCAGTGGGTTGGACTGACTTAATAGCTTGGTCAGTAATCTATAAAAATGATGAGAAAGAATATTATTTAAATCTTAGAACAACAGCTTCTATTGATAACATAGCCTTAATGTTAGGAGGAGGAAAGTTACTGACATCAACGATTGGATTAGGGGCTGATTTTGGGCTTATAACTCCGACTGGTGATATTAATAACATAGACTTAAAGCCTAACTATTCTTTGTCAGCTCATTTTTTTATTCCAGTAAAACAAAAGCAAATCAACTTTAGATTTTCTTTATCATCAACAGATGCCAAGCAGTTTCACCCTAGTATAAGCATTGGTTTGTTGAGGTAGTCTTATTCAAGACTGTAGTTATTAAGAATATTTTCATTAACAACAATTAGATTTAGCTTATTGTCCTTGTCTAAATCCACACATTCGAAATCACCACCTCCAAATAGTGGGCTTCCAGATAATGCTTTTCCTCGAGAATCAAATAAATAACAACTTCCTTCACTTGAAAAGCCAATAATGGATTGGTTGTTAAATTTAAAAACTTTTGGATCCGACTCATTTTGGACATTAAAATCCAAAATTTCTGATTCTAGGTTATAACTTTTTACTCCAGAATCGTCAGAGATAAATAAGTCCATTAAATCATCATTATTGAAGTTTGATGCAAAAAAGCTAAAACTTTCTAGTTCAGATGTTTTAATTTTTGTTTGACTACCTTTTAATGTGGTAAGCCAAATATTACCACTCTTATCAGAAGTGTAAATACTGCCGTCTTTTTTGTCTATATAGTATGATGATTTAATAGGAATTTTTCCAATATCCGTACGTTTTTTTCCATTGCGTCCAACAACATTGGTATTACCATCACTATCTACCACATAAATGTAGTCTTTACCTTTAACATTTACGTGTTGAATTTGGTGGCTGATGGGCATATTCATTTTTTCAAATTTCCAGCCTTTAACTGCTTTTCCTTCTTTTGAATAATTGTAAACGATACCATTTTCTGAAGGAACTAAAATTCGGTATTTTCTATTCATATCATAATCTAATAGTGAGTGTCCTCTTTTTGCTTTTGCTCTAAGTTTCATTGGAAAATTTTCAACATTTCTTCCAAGTCTATCTAGAATGTATAAGCTGTCCTCTGTGTTGAAGATGTATTGTAGCTTTCCATTTTTATAGAAATCCATCTGATTAACCTTGTCTAAGATAAATCCTCCTAGTTGTTTTTTCCATAAAATCTTTCCTTTTGAGCTAATCAAATAAACTATTTTATCATCATCTTGAATAATTACATTATTCTTTTTAGTATTATGATTATATACTATTTGAGGTGATGTAGTAATATTCCTTTCTAGATTTACTATCCAATCAAGTTGTGTTTCTTCGTCTACATTAGACTCGTATTGCAATACCACATTGTTGTAGAATAATTCATTTTTTGAGCTTAATTGATAAACAAAACCACTTACATTCGACCAATTTTCTTTTACTATAAATGGTTTCCATTTATTTTTTAGTGATTCATCCCAATTGCCCATTGATGGATTAGTATAATATAGGAAGTTGCAGCGAGAACCTATCTGGTCTTTAAAATTGATAAAACTGGCATTGTTGTCCAGTACCTTTTTTGAAATAAAATTATTAATGAAAGCTTTTAAAGACGATGTAGAGTTGGCAAAAATAAGGTAGCCGTCTATATAAGAGAAATAATTTTCTTTGACTGAACTAAACATTTGTCCATAAAGCTTTGCAAAGACATCATTAATTTCAAACTTGGATAGTTTAAATCCTCGAAAGTTTTCTGAAAATGGTTTGTTTTCTGTTTTAGGGTTGATATGGTTAAGTAATTCTTCAGATTCTTTTTTGGATTTGATAAAAATAAAGTCATCTGATTTTCCAGAAGTGGAGAATGTACTTATTGTACCCATTTCATTCAAGACTATGCCATTAAAGTAATTCTCAATGTCTAAATTGTATTTAGATTTAATATCAGATAGGGCTTTATTGTGTTCGTAGAGATTGTTGTGTTTCGCCAAAAAATCTTTGTAATTGGCGTAGAATAAATTGAAGTCTTCTATACCTAAAGCGGTAATTTTATAGGTGTTTCTTGGAGCGACTTTGCTTATTTCTATTTTCTGTTCTAGCTGACCAAATAGAGAGGTTAAATAATTTGAGGAAGAATCTTCAACTAAAGTAAATCCTGAAAGAGTCAAATTATTATCTGATGATTCCAAATCAAGTTCAGCCCAATTCGCCCATCGACTAATCCATTTTTCGTCTGATTTAGAAAGCTTTGTGTTTTGAGAAAGTAACTTTGATAAATTAGAATAATTGGTATAGATATGGGCTCCAGCAAAAGTACTTTTTGTGCTCTGTACTTTTGTGAATTCGGTGTTGTCTAATAAGCTAATCTCATTATTTAATTGTCTTATTCCATCCTCTATTAGTAAAGAGGATGAGCTCATGAATAAGATGTCTTTATGATGGCATAAATTCCAATTATTATCTAGTTCATATACTTTAACTCCGTCGTACTCTCTGCTTTTAAAACTGCCAATTAAAGTATCGTTCATCTCTATCAGTTTCAGTTCTTCAGTATTACAAGCGGTAGAAAGAAAAATATAAAAATCATTAGTAGAGTGATGAAATGATAAATACAACTTCTGATTGTCTATGAAGTGTTTTAATTCATCGTAAGCTTGAAATTTAAGGGATATACTTTCAATTGTTTTTTTGATTTCTGCCCAATCTTCAGAATTTGATATCGTGTTCCAAAGCATTGTATTCTCTAATTCGTTTAAAGTAGAGTTCCAATTTTCGCTTTCTACTATCAAAGCGGCATTGATTGGTATAGATTGAATGGCATCGGTAGTTTGTTTATTAAGCTCTTGGTATTTCTGATATAACAAAAAGAAAATGATTCCAACTAAAAGACTTAAAGTTAGTATGACTGTGCTCTTATTTAGCTTCATATTGTAAGATGAAATTGATAGTTCAAATTTAAATAATTATATATTGTTTCAAAATTCAATTTTTATTTGAGCTGGTAGTAATTGATAACTTTTTCTGTGGTGCTTACATGCTCCAATTTGACGAATCGCTTCTCTGTGCTTGACTGTTGGGTATCCCTTATTGTTTTTCCAATCGTATAGAGGGAAATTAGAATCCAAATCGAGCATTAATTCGTCTCTGAAATTTTTAGCAAGAACTGATGCCCCTGCTATCGAAGCAAATTTTGAATCTCCTTTAACTATACACAAATGCTTAATGTCTTTGTACGTTTTAAATCGATTTCCGTCAATGAGTAATAAATCAACATTTCTTTCAAGTTTATCGATTGCTCTGTGCATTGCAAGAAAAGAAGCGTTAAGAATATTTATTTCGTCTATTTCTTGTGGAGATACTACACCAATTGCCCAAGAGAGTGCTTTCTCTTTTATTATGGGTTCTAAAATTTGGCGTTGTTTGTGAGTGAGTTGTTTTGAATCGTTCAGTAGTTTATGTCTGAAGTTTGTTGGAAGAATAACTGCTGACGCTACTACAGGACCTGCCAAACATCCTCTGCCAGCTTCGTCACAACCAGCTTCGTTAAGTCCTTTGCTATGAAATGCCTTTAGCATTTATGATTTTACTCGTTCGGAATAAGCTCCTTTTCGGGTGTCAATTTTTATTTTATCGCCAATATTTATAAATAGTGGCACATTAACTGTAGCACCAGTCTCAACTGTAGATGGTTTGAGAGCGTTAGTCGCTGTATCGCCTTTTATTCCAGGCTCAGTATAAGTAACTTCCAGTACAACCGATGCTGGTAAATCACAGCCTAAAATCTTTTCTTCTTCAGCGTGGAAAAGTATATCTGCATTTTCTCCTTCTTTCAAGAATTGCGGTGCGTTTATAAGACCTTTATCTATAAAGATTTGTTCGTAGTTATCAGTATTCATAAAGTGATAAGTGTCACCATCAGCATATAGAAATTGATGCTTTCTATTTTCAATTCTTACGACATCGATTTTCACTCCTGCAGTAAAGGTGTTATCTAGACGTCTTCCGTTGGTAAGGTTTTTCAACTTAGTTCTTACAAATGCTGGGCCTTTGCCTGGCTTTACGTGTTGAAATTCTACAATTTGCCACAAGTCGTTATTGTGTTTTATGCAAAGTCCGTTTCTAAAATCTGCTGTTGTTGCCATACTGATTATTGTTTAAATCCTTTGATTATTCCTCTTTCAGACTCACTAATGAATTTGATAATGTTTTCTTTTTCCTTGCTATTAGAAAATTCCTTTTTAATCTTTTCAATAGCTTGAGTATAATTCAAATTAGATTGAAATATGTTTCTATAAATAATTTGTATTTCTAATATCTTTTCTTCACTGAACCCTTTTCTAGAAAGACCAATAGAATTTATGCCAATGAAACTTAGAGGCTCTTTGGCTACCTTGATATAATGAGGTACATCTTTTCTAACTAATGAGCCTCCAGAAATCATAGCGTATGAACCGATTTTTACAAATTGATGGACAGCACTAATTCCGCCGACAATAGCATGTTCTGCAATTTCTACATGACCACCCAATTGTACACTGTTTACTAGAATTACATCGTTTGCAATGTGGCAGTCATGAGCAATATGTACATAAGCCATTACAAGGCAGTTTTCACCAACCGAAGTGACCCCACTATAATTGGTTGCTCTATTAATAGTTGCAAATTCTCTGATGGTAGTATTATCTCCAATTTTGACAATACTTTTTTCGCCATCAAATTTTAAATCTTGAGGTATAGCTGATATAACTGCTCCAGGAAAAATTTTACAATTGTTACCAATTCTAGCACCATCCATTATACTGACGTTTGAACCAATCCAGCAATTATCGCCAATTTCCACATCATCACCAATGGTAACAAATGACTCAATTTTTACACCATTACCAATCTTAGCTTTAGGCGATATATTCGAAAATGTATTTGACATTAAATTAATTTACTTTTTTCATTTGAGCCATTAATTCGGCTTCCATAACAAGTTTTTCTCCAACGAATGCTTGTCCAAACATATGGCAAATGCCTCGTCTTATAGGACTTATTAACTCGGATTTGAAGACTATAGTATCTCCAGGCAAAACTTTTTGTTTAAATTTTACCTTATCAATTTTCATAAAATAGGTGAGGTAATTTTCAGGATCTGGTACTGTGCTCAATAACAATATGCCTCCCGCTTGTGCCATAGCTTCTATTTGAAGTACACCTGGCATAACTGGTGCTCCTGGAAAGTGACCATTGAAGAAGTCTTCGTTCATAGTCACATTCTTAATTCCTACAACATGCTTATCACTAAGCTCCATGATTTTGTCGATTAATAGAAATGGTGGTCTATGAGGTAACATGTCCATTATTTGATGAATATCCTTAACAGGGGTTTGATTAGGATCGTAAATAGGTGCTTCTTTTTTCATAATTTGAATTAATTTCTTAGCAAATGCAATATTAGATTTATGTCCCGGCTTGATAACTTTAAGGTGCCCTTGTATATAGCGTTCACAAAGTGCTAAATCTCCAATGACATCTAAAAGTTTGTGTCTAGCAGGTTCATTTTCATACCTTAAATCTATATTGTTTAGAATTCCTTGCTCTTTAACATCTATATCTTTTTTATTAAAAATTTCTGCTAATTTAAGAAGTTCTTTAGAATTCACTTTTTCTTCAACAAAAACAATAGCGTTATTAAGGCTACCTCCTTTTATTAGTCCTTGTTCAAAAAGGGGTTTTATTTCATGTAGAAACACAAATGTTCTGGCATCAGAAATTTCATTATTGAAATCTGATAAGCTATTGAGTTGTGCTGAAGATACTTGAAGTACTTTTGAGTTATAATCAATTTGTACATCTATCTTAAATTCGCTAGCAGGTTCTAGAATATATTCACTACCAGTATCCTCGTCTTTGTAGTGATAAGTTTTTGTTACTCTAAAAACTTTTCTTGGTGCACTTTGTTGTTCAATTCCAGATTCTGATAATACTTGAGTGAATACTTTTGAACTTCCATCTAAAATAGGGAGTTCTGGGCTATCAATTTCAATAAATAGGTTATCAATTTCTAAACCTTTTAAAGCAGCAAGTAAATGCTCTGTAGTTTGTACAATAGCATCATTTTTCTTGAGCTGCGTCCTTCTGTTTGTTTGGTCAAGGTTAGCTATACTAGCTTCAATAATAGGATTATTTTCTAAATCTATTCTAATAAATTTAATACCAGTATTTATTGGTGCAGCTTTAAAAGTAAGGGAGGATTTTCTTCCTGTATGAAGCCCATACCCATTGATAGATTGAGTCGTGGATATAGTTTGTTGATAATTTGGCATTTATTTATTCAGAATATTATTTACTTCTTTTTCAATTCTATTTACCAAACTATTCAGTTTAGGAAGTTGCCTAAAGTAAACATAAGCTCTTTTATAGTCTGAAATAGAGAAAGCTGGAGAGCCTTGAACTATTTCATTGTCATTGATGTCGGATTGTATACCAGATTGGGCAGCAATTTTCACATTATTTCCGATTTTGAGGTGACCTACAATTCCAACTTGACCACCAATCATACAATTTTCTCCAATTTTTGTTGAACCTGCAACACCAGATTGAGCAGCAATAACTGTATGTTTACCAATCTCTACGTTGTGTGCTATTTGAATGAGGTTGTCCAATTTTACGCCTTGACGTATTATTGTTGAGCCCATCGTTGCTCTGTCAATTGTCGTATTAGCTCCAATTTCAACATTATCTTCCACAATTACATTTCCAATTTGTGCAACTTTAGTGTATTCATTTTCGGTATTTGGCGCAAATCCAAAGCCATCACCCCCAATGATTGCTCCAGATTGAATCATGCAATTTTTTCCTATTATACAATGGTCATATATTTTAACTCCAGCATACAATATAGTGTTGTCGCCAATAGAAGTATTTTCTCCAATAAAGCAGTTAGGGTATATTTTTACATTATCTCCAATGACTACATTTTCGCTGATGTAAACATTTGAACCAATGTAACATTTTTTGCCAATAGAGGCAGACTCTTCAATACTTGAGTGTTTGTGAACTCCTTCGATATTATTTCTTGACTCACTAAAAGTTTGTAACATCGTGGCAAAACCTTGATATGCATCATCTACAATTATAAGGTTAGTCGAAATTCTTGAATAATCGATATTAAAATCAGAAGCAATAATTACAGCACTAGCTTTTGTAGTATATAGAAATTCTTCGTATTTATTGTTTGCTAAAAAACTTAGACTCCCTTTAGTGCCTTCTTCTATTTTTGAAAGCATATTTATACTAACATTGCCATCACCTACTAATTTACCTTTAAGGATTTTGGCTATTTTTTCAATGCTGTAAATCATGTTTTACAAAAGTAATTCAAATGAGTTGGTTTTTTGGGTGGCAGTAAAAATATTTTTTAACCGTCTTGCTTAGTGCTGAAATGGTCGATTTATCAGCTGCTCCCATCAAGTCTTTAATTAGATTATCCTTGAATAAAATGTTAATGTCAGAATCATTTAATTTATAAGCATTATTAGTTATTTCACCTTCCAAAAAAAAGTAATTAACATTTGTAGCATCTAAATTATAGGCATTCATTATATTTTTTTTGATTCTTGAAATGCTAAGGTCATCCATTGGTTCATCCAAAAGTGTCACTTTAAATAACTCTCTTTTTACAATTTTATTGGATAAAGAAGCCAATATATTATCCGAATGATTTTGCCACTCTTTTATTGAAGCCATAATATCATAATCGTCAAGTTCGGTAAATGCTTCAAAAACTTTTGGATTAGATTTAAAATCTTCAATAGTGAAATTATTATTTAGCAAATGTTGAAGACTTGAAGTGCCAAATAAATCAATATTATTTTGACTTAGTTCTTTCGCTCTTTGTAGTACTTTGATAAGCATTTGTTCTGCACTTACTACAGTCTTGTGAAAATAAACTTGCCAATACATTAAACGCCTTGCAATGAGAAATTTTTCTACTGAATAAATTCCTTTACTTTCAACGACTAATTTATCATTTACGACATCTAGCATATTAATAATTCGTTCTGCTCCAACAACCCCTTCTTGAACTCCTGAGTAAAAACTATCTCTATTTAGATAATCCATCCTATCCATATCAAGCTGACTAGAAACCAATTGGTGTAAATATGATTTAGAATATTCATCTTTGAAAATTTGAATTGCTAAGTCTAATTTTCCATTGAACTCATTATTGAGTTTGTGCATGTAGAAAAGAGATAGCTCCTCGTGTGAAATATTATCTACTATGCTATGTTCTAGAGAGTGGGAGTATGGGCCGTGTCCAATATCGTGTAGTAGAATAGCAATTTTTACACCTTCGGCTTCTTCATTGCTTATTTCATGACCTTTAGAACGCAAAACGTAAATGGCTTTTTGCATTAAATGCATTGCACCTATGGCATGATGAAAACGCGTGTGCAATGCTCCTGGGTAAACTAGACTAGTTAGTCCCAACTGTGAAATTCTTCTAAGTCTTTGAAAATAAGGATGTTCTATTAAATTTAAAATAATTCCGCCCTTCAGACTAATAAAACCGTACAATGGGTCGTTTATGATTTTTGATGATGCTTTCATTCAAAAAATAACTGTAATTTTAATCTCTGTAATTCTCGATGAAGATATGAATTTAAATGAAAAGATAACCATTCTGTGGGTTGATGATGAAATTGATCTTTTGAAGCCTCACATAATGTTTTTAGAAGATAAAGGTTATGCCATTATAACGGCCAACAATGGTGTTACGGCAATTGAACTCATAGAAAAACAGCACTTTGATTTGGTTTTTTTAGATGAAAATATGCCTGGATTGTCGGGATTAGAGACTCTAATAAAGTTAAAAGATAAACGCTCTAATTTGTCTGTTATTATGATAACCAAAAGCGAGGAGGAAAGTATAATGGAAGAGGCCATAGGTTCAAAAATTTCAGATTATCTCATTAAGCCAGTCAATCCCAATCAGATTTTGTTATCCATTAAAAAACACATTGATAGTGAGCGATTAGTTAGTCAAAAAACAAATGCTGACTATCAAAAAGAATTTAGAGCTATAGGTATGAAACTTGGAGCATCTATGAACAAAGAAGAATGGGAAGAATTATTTAAAAAAATTACCTTTTGGGAGTTAGAACTCGAGCGTTCTGGTGATGCTGGTATGAAACAAATACTAGAGATGCAAAAAGGAGAAGCTAACGCTCAATTTTTCAAATATGTAAAGTCTAATTATAAGTCTTGGTTGACAGACCAAGAGGACTCACCATTGATGTCGCACCAAGTCTTTCGTAAAAAGGTATTACCTAATATAATTGAGGATACTTGTACTTTTTTTGTTGTAATAGATAATTTGAGGTATGACCAATGGAAAATGATAGAATCTTCTATTACTTCAGATTTTAAAATTGATGATGAATCTTTATATTACAGTATACTTCCAACTGCTACTCAATATTCTAGAAATGCTATTTTTTCTGGACTTCTTCCTTTAGAAATGGAGCGGCTACATAAAGATTGGTGGAAAAATGATACCGATAAGGGAGGCAAAAATATGTTTGAAGAGCAGTTTCTTTTGGCTCAATTAAATCGACTTGGTAAAAGTCAAATTAAGACTTCATATAATAAAATTACAAACATAGATGCAGGGAGAAAACTAGTTGATAATATGCAGAATCTATCTCATAATAATTTGAATGTAATAGTCTATAATTTTGTGGATATGCTTTCCCATGCCAGAACAGATATGAAAGTTATCAAAGAACTTGCAGAAGACGATGCTGCTTACCGTTCATTAACTACTTCTTGGTTTGAACATTCGCCTTTAAAAGATATGATGTCTTTTATTTCTAGAAATAAGCACAAATTAGTAATTACAACTGACCACGGAACAGTATTAGTAAAAAAGCCTACCAAGGTGTTAGGAGATAAAGACTTAACGACCAATTTACGCTATAAGCAAGGTAGAAATATGAAGTATAATAATAAAGAAGTCTTTGAAATTGATAATCCAAAAGATGTATTTTTGCCTTCTGTGAATATTAGTAGTAAATATATTTTTGCTAGAGAAGATTATTTCTTTGCATACCCTAATAACTTCAATTATTATGTTAATCATTACAAAGAAACTTTTCAGCATGGGGGAATATCACTTGAAGAGATGATAATTCCTGTTGTAACGCTTAGTCCAAAGTAAAATATGAAGTGGATTTGTAATGAACTAAGTCAATTAGATGGTATTAGTTCTGAAATACTAAAGCTTTCAAAGAGTAAAAAAATTGCATTTCATGCAAGTATGGGGGCTGGCAAAACAACATTAATAAAATCAATTTGTGAGCAGTTAAAGGTCACAGATGTCGTTAAAAGTCCTACTTTTTCAATTGTAAATGAGTATATTAGTGAAATAAATGGAAAAGTGTATCATTTTGACTTTTATCGTTTAGAAAATAAACGTGAAGCTTTTGATATTGGTGTAGAATCTTACTTTGACAGTTCAGCGTATTGTTTTGTAGAATGGCCGTCGATGATTGAAGATTTATTGCCTGATGACTTTGACCACATTTATATTGATGTAGAAAACGAACAAAGAATTATAAAATTAGTATTCAATGACTAATATTTCATCTTTTGGTAGCGGGGATTTAATTCCTCAAGAAGAAAAGTTAGAGCTAAAAAAACAAGCAAAGTCCTTGTTTATTGGTGTTCCTAAAGAAATCACATTTCAAGAAAGTAGAATAGCAATTGTTCCTGACGCTGTTCAATTATTGGTCAGTCATGGCCATGAAGTTATTATTGAATCTAAAGCTGGCGAAGGTGCTAACTTTCCTGACTCTGAGTTTAGTGAGGCAGGAGCTAAAATTGTTTATGATACTAAAGAAATCTATCAAGCAGATGTTATCTTAAAAGTAGAGCCTCCAACTATTGAAGAGATTGAAATGATGAAAGGTCGACAAACCTTAATCTCGGCTTTACAAATAACAACTCGCTCAAAAAAATTCATTGAAAAGTTAGCTCAAAAAAAGATTAATTGCTTGGCTTACGAATTTATTCAAGACGATTCTGGAATGATGCCTTTAATTCGTTCTATGAGTGAGATAGCTGGTAATACTTCAATTCTTATCGCCTCTGAATGTTTGAGTAACGTCAATCTTGGTAAAGGCTTATTGTTAGGAGGTATAGCTGGTGTTACTCCCACTGAAGTAGTCATTATTGGTGCTGGAACAGTAGGTGAGTTTGCCGCTCGATCAGCAATGGGATTAGGTGCTTCTGTTAAAGTATTTGATAACTCTTTATCTAAACTTAGACGCCTTCAAAATGATTTAAATACACGTGTTTTCACTTCAATTATTCAGCCCAAAGTTTTGCAGAAAGCACTTAGACGAGCTGATGTTGTTATTGGTGCGTTGCGCTCCAATGATAAAAGAACACCATGTGTAGTATCAGAGCAAATGGTATCTCAAATGAAAGATGGTTCGGTGATAATAGATGTAAGTATTGATCAAGGAGGATGCTTTGAAACTTCTCAGTTGACCAATCATGCTAAACCTACATTCAATAAATATGGAGTAGTTCATTACTGTGTTCCGAATATACCTTCAAGAGTTGCTAGAACAGCTTCATATTCATTAAGTAACTTACTAACGCCAATTATTTTAAAGGCTGGCGATTTTGGTGGTTTGGATAATGTTATTGTAAGCGATGTTGGACTTCGTCAAGGGGTATATATTTGTCATGGTATGCTTACCAATAAAATGGTTGCAGAGTGGTTTAACTTAGATTACAAAGAAATTGATTTAATTATTGCAAGTATATAATGGCTAGACGTTTTTTTATTTTCCTCTTTGGTGTCTTACTGGGTGTAATGGTTATACGCTTTGCTTTTCCAGGAAGGTTTGTTGAATACGCTCAGTATTTTGATATAGACTACAGGGTTTTATACCATCTTAAAAGTGATACCATTTATATTAGTCCTGACGCTCAATGTCATCTTGATTGTCTTAGCTTAGACCAAAAATATGTACTGAATGTTTTAGAGGGTGGAAGTATAAACTTTGAGAAAAGTGATCAACGTGCCGAACTATGTAAGTACTATGTTGTTGAGAAAGAGAGTCTTAGTGTTGGCTTTGACCTATGTGATGAAAAAGTCACATTAAAAAACTTTTCTATTGAGCAAGACAGTTGTTCTTGTTTTTAAGCTCTTCGCTTTTTTTCCTTAATTATTAAGCCCAGCTCTCTACCTGTTTGTCCTGCTATAGAAGTGTTTTCTTCAGCTCTTCTGATGAGGTAGGGTAGTACATCTTTTACAGGGCCATAGGGCATGTACTTTGCTACATTGTATTCGTGTTTCGAGAGATTGAAACTTATATGTTCGCTCATTCCTAATAGCTGAGAAAAATATACTCTTTGGTCGTTTTTAAGGATGTTATTCTCAGCCATTAGTTGGGTTAAAAGCATAGAGCTTTGTTCATTATGTGTGCCAGCACATAGTGCAATTTTATCAATATGGTTTATACAAAATCTTAAGGCTAAATTATAATCATTGTCACAACTAGCTTTATCCTTTTGAATTGGAGAAGGGTAGCCCATTTTTTCGGCTCTTTCTCTTTCTTTTTCCATGTAGGCACCTCTAACTATTTTTAAACCTAAAAAGTAATTGCCATTTTCTGCGTCAGCATAAGATTGCTTTAGGTAGGCGAATCTATCCCAACGATACATTTGTAGGGTGTTGAATACGATAGCTCGTTCACTATTGTATTTTCTCATCATAGAAACAACGATATCATCAATAGCATCTTGTATCCAACTTTCTTCAGCATCTATAAAAAGGCGAACATTGTTTTTACAAGCTGTTGCGCAAATTGAATTGATTAGTTCTTTTACTCTTTTGAATTCTTCTTTTTCTTCTTCATTAAGTTCTACTTTAGAATTGCTGACTTTCTCAAGTAACTCTAGTCGTGCTAGTCCCGAGGTTTTGAACACAGCGAAAGGTATATTGTCATCTGCTTTAGCTTTCAAAATTGTACGTATCGTCTCCTGTGTAACTCTATTAAAATCATCTTCACTACTTTTTCCTTCAACAGAATAATCTAAAATAGTACCGATGTTATAATTGGCTAATGATTGTATCCTTTTATCACATTTATCAATTGATTCACCACCGCAAAATTGTTCAAAAATAGTTTGTTTTATCAACCCTTTAATTGGAAGTCTAAGAGCAAAGGCAATTTTTAGAAGAAAAGGAGAGACTTTTACTAGAGTATTATTGCTAACTAATTTAAAAAGCCAATAGGATTTATTCAACTGCTTAGTTGATTTACTTTGAAAAGCAATCTCTGTATTTTCGAATGACAGTGGTTTCATTTAATTTTTTGACAAATCATTAGCCCATCTCTAATTGGCATTAAAATATTTTCTACTCTTTCTGAGGTTTGAATAAGGGTGTTAAATTCTTTAAGTGCCTTTGTTTCTTGATCTTTATCGTTTACTTCCTCAACAACCTTTCCACTCCAAAGTACGTTATCAGCAATGATAAAGCCGCCAACTGGCATTTTTTCTATGACTATTTCAAAATAGTTGCTATAATTTTCTTTATCAGCATCAATAAATACTAAATCAAATTTATCTTTTATATTTGGAATAATTTCTAAAGCATTACCAACATATTGAATTACATTTTTTGAGATTCCAGCCTTTTCGAAATAGGATAATGACATGGATTTCAACTCTTCATTGATTTCAATAGTGTGCAATTTACCACCTTCTTGTAGACCTTCAGAAAGGCATATAGCCGAATATCCTGTATAAGTGCCTATTTCTAAAATACATTTTGGTTTAATCATTTTGCTAAACATACTCAATGCACGACCTTGAAGATGCCCAGAGAGCATTCGTGGAATGAGAACTTTTGCCCAAGTTTCTCTGTTTAGCTCAGCTAATACAATATTTTCTTCTTGAGTATGATTACAAGCGTACTGCTCTATTTTTTCAGGTAAAAACTCCATTATACTTTATATATCAGACAAGATAAATTATCTAAGTTAAACACTTCATTCGCTACCTCTAAAAGTTGGTTAGAGTTGATGGCTTCAATTTTATTTTTCACAGATTCAAAGGTATCAACTTTATTATAAAGTAGCATACTTTTTCCGATTGCTAACATTAAATTTACTTCACTTTCTTGACCAATGGCAATTTGCCCGATTAGCTGTTGTTTAGCTTTTTTTAGTTGAAGTGTGCCCAAAGGTTTTTGACAAAATTTAACAAGTTCTTTTTTTGTAAGCTTAATACTCTTGTTTATCTTATCATTGTCGGAGGCTAAATAGATGGAAAATATGCCTGTATCACTATAGGGAGTGTAATTAGATTCTATGGAATAGGTAAATCCATATTTTTCACGAATAGCTAGATTTAGCCTTGAATTCATTCCTGGCCCCCCTAAAATATTATTGAGTAAAATCATAGCTGTTTTTTTAGGGTGGTTAATGCCATAAGCCTCAACGCCTAGCATACAATGAGCTTGAAAACCATTTCTTTTTATTTCAACTTCTTTCTTGAGGTAATTAGAAAAAGGTTCTTCATCTCTTTTTAAATTACTTTTAGGTAAATGAGCGAAATGATTTTCAATCGTCTTTATTAGTTTATTCATACTTATATTACCTACAGAACTTATTATGATTTCATTGGTCAGGTAATTTTTCTGAATAAATTTTTCAATCATAGTTTTGTTAAACGATTGAATATGTTGAGGCGTTCCCAAAATATTTTTTCCAAGAGCGTGGTTACTAAATACTTGTTCTTCAAATTCATCAAATATGAGTTCTGAGGGGTTGTCCTTGTAATAATTTATTTCATCTAGAACTACTATTTTTTCTTTTTCTAATTCTTTTTTTGGAAAAATTGAGCTAAATGTAATATCACTTAATAACTCTAATGCTCTATTGTAATACTCAGGCAAAAACGATGAATATATACACGTCTCTTCTTTAGTAGTAAAGGCGTTAAGTTCTCCGCCAACATCTTCCATTCTACTCAATATGTGGTAGGCTTTTCTTTTAGATGTTCCTTTAAAAATAACGTGTTCTATAAAGTGAGCTAGTCCTTGTTCTTTATCAGATTCGTTGCGAGAACCTCCTTTGATAATAAGACCACAGTGAGCAACTGCGCCAGAGGTCTTTTTGTGGACAATTCTAATGCCATTTTTTAATTGATGATGATGAAAACTCATTCTATTTAGTCAGTTTCAATAAAAAAACTCGAATAGTTAAAACCATTCGAGTTTTTATAAAATAAGATAAATTTTATCTAGATGGCTTGGCGTCTGCCTTGCAACATCCTTGCTTTTTCTTATCACAATCTGTAACTTTTTTACCTGTCTTTGAGCAACATGCATCGCCCTTAGAACATTTTTTTGATGTAGATTCTTTTACTTTATCTTTAGAGCAACTTGATTTTGTTCCTGAACAACAAGACTTAGCTTCTACTTTGTTGTCAGCTTTAGCGTCTTTACTACAGCATTTTTTTGCTTTATCATCAGAACATTTTTTTACAGTCTGCTCTATTTTTACATTTTCGGTTTTTTCAGTAGTAGTTTGTGCAACTACAGTATTACATAAAAAACCTACGAGTAATACTAATAATAACTTTTTCATTTGTGATTGTTTTGTTTATTCGAAGGTACGAATTATTAATTAATAACTAGCAATTATTGTCTTATTTCCTTTAACTACTTGATTTAGTTCTACTTCAATTTTAGTGCCTATAGGAAAAAATAAATCTACTCTTGAGCCAAATTTTATAAATCCAAAATCTTCACCTTTACTTGCGATATCATTTTCCTTAGAATACATGACTATTCTGCGAGCTAGAGCTCCTGCTATTTGTCTAAATAGCACGGCTATTTTATCGTTTTCAACTACTAATGTTGTGCGTTCATTTTCAGTTGAAGACTTGGGGTGCCACGCTACTAAATATTTGCCGGGATGGTATTTTGCATATTGCACTTTGCCATTTATCGGATATCTATTGACATGGACATTAATTGGTGACATAAAAATGGATACTTGGATACGCTTGTCTTTGAAGTATTCTGTTTCTTCGACTTCTTCAATTACAACAACTTTTCCGTCTGCTGGCGCTACGACTTCATTTTCTGATGCAGTAACTTTTCTTATTGGATTTCTAAAAAACTGTAGGATTATGAAAAAGAAAATTATAGAAGCTATAAGTGTAATAGTATTGAGCCATTCTATGCCAAAATAGCCAATAGCATAGTTTAACCCTATGAGTATTACTATTGTTGTGAGAATAATTCTGTATCCTTCTTTGTGAATGAGTTTCATAAAATGAATAATTTGAAAATATAAACTATTGGTATCACGAATAATACGCTGTCAAATCGGTCTAAAACACCACCATGCCCCGGTAATATATTGCCGCTATCTTTGATATTCGCTGAGCGTTTTAACATTGACTCTATTAAGTCTCCAATTACTGAGCTTACACATACTAATACTCCAAGTACTAACCACAAATAGATGTTCATTATTGGGAAAAATTGACTTAATATATATGAACCTATAATACATAGCACTAAGCCGCCAGCAACGCCTTCCCATGTTTTTTTTGGCGAGATGCGTTCTAGCAATTTATGTTTTCCAAAGTTAATACCAGCAAAATAACCACCAACATCGCTCAGCCATACCAAGATAAATAGGCTTAGAATTAAGTGATAGCTGTATTGATTGTTTGTGTCGAAAGCTAAAAATGTAAGTAATGATAGTGGTAATGCAACATAAATTACCCCTAGAATCGTAGTGCCAATATTAACGAAGCTAATTTCTTTACTTCTAAAAAGTTCCACAGCAAATAATAGAAAGGTAAGAGCCAAAACTAGATTGAGAGTTAAGTAGCTCATTTTTTCATTTAAATGAAGTATATAAGACGAAAAATATAGACCTATAGACATAATAAACCCCAGAGTTTTTTGAGGTTTTACGTCTTTTTTTTCTGCTAATTGATAAAATTCTTTGAGACCTAGTACTAACACTGTAAAGAAAAAGATATAGAAAGTATAATAGTTAATTACAAGACTTGCTATTAATACAAGTCCATAAAGTAAACCTGTAATGGTTCTAGTAATTAGGTTATTTTTCGACATCGTTTAATATTTCTTGAGCTCTTTCAAAATCAGATTCTAGAACTTTTAGTTCCGCTTCGCCAAAGTTTAAGTAAGATGAATCTATTTTGTTGATGATTACAGCGTGAATTTCGTTTTCCAACAATTTACCTTTTATTAGATTGAGTTGATAAGGTTTACTTGTCTTCACCAGCGTTATCCACTTGTTTTGGTTCATCTTTTTTAGATTTAGCTTTTCTTTTTTTTGGTTTAGGTTTTTCTTCCTTGATTTCTTCTTTGTCCCATGGTCTTGGTCCAAATATAGCCAATAAATCCTCTTTAAAGATAACCTCTTTCTCTAAAAGTAATTCAGCGAGTTTAGTGAGTTTGCTTTTATGTTTTTTTAGCAACTTGATAGTTTCTTGATAACAATCTTCAACAATTCGACTTACTTCATCGTCTATCAGTTTTGCTGTAGATTCACTATAAGGTTTGTTGAAACTTTCTCTTCCGCTTGAGTCATAAAAACTAATATTTCCTACCTTGTCACTAAGCCCATATACAGAAACCATTGAATAGGCTTGTTTAGTAACCTTTTCTAAATCGCTTAGGGCACCAGTTGATATTTTATTGAAAATGATTTTTTCTGCTGCTCTACCTCCTAATGCAGCACACATCTCATGTCTTAGCTGTTCTGTTGTTGTCAGTTGTCGTTCTTCTGGCAAATACCAGGCAGCACCTAGAGAACGACCTCTTGGAACAATAGTTACTTTTACCAGTGGAGAAGCAAATTGCATAAACCAACTAACTGTAGCGTGTCCAGCTTCATGAAACGCTACTGTTCTTTTTTCATCTTCAGAGATGATTTTATTCTTCTTTTCTAGACCACCAATGATTCTGTCAACTGCATCTAGAAAGTCTTGTTTTTCAACGATTTTTTTATTTTTTCTAGCTGCTATTAAAGCGGATTCATTACATACATTAGCAATGTCTGCTCCAGAAAACCCCGGAGTTTGTTTAGACAAAAAGTCTACATCTACATCTTTAGCTAATGTTAAAGGGTTTACGTGAACTTCAAAAATTGCTTTTCTTTCATTAAGATCTGGTAAATCCACAAAAATTTGTCTGTCAAAACGACCTGCTCTTAATAGCGCTCTATCTAAAATGTCAGCTCTATTGGTAGCACCTATTACAATTACACCTGAGTTAGTTCCAAAACCATCCATCTCAGTAAGTAGCTGATTTAATGTGTTTTCTCTTTCATCATTACCGCCAGTAATATTACTCTTGCCTCTAGCTCTACCAATTGCATCAATCTCATCAATAAAGATGATTGAGGGTGACTTTTCTTTAGCTTGTTTGAATAAATCCCTAACTCTTGAAGCTCCTACACCAACAAACATTTCTACAAAGTCTGAGCCAGATAAAGAGAAGAATGGCACTTGTGCTTCGCCAGCCACAGCTTTTGCTAACAAAGTTTTTCCTGTTCCCGGAGGGCCTACAAGAAGTGCTCCTCTTGGTATTTTACCTCCTAAAGCAGTATATTTTTTTGGTTTTTTAAGAAAATCTACAATTTCCTCAACTTCTTCTTTAGCACCTTCTAATCCTGCTACATCTTTAAATGAAACATTAACTTTAGTTTTGTCAAATAGAGTAGCTTTTGATTTGCCAATATTGAATATCTGACCACCTGCTCCACCAGCACCTCCACTCATTCTTCTCATAAAAAATATCCAAATGGCAACCATTATAAGAATTGGAAAAATCCAACTAAATGCATCGCCAATAACATCTTTTTTGGTGGTATACTTTATTTCAACCCTATCTTCTTCTTGAAAGTCCTTTTGTGCTTCTTTTAGTTTTTCTTCAAGGTTGTCAGGAGATGAAATTTGAAAAAAGTAATGTGGGCCTTGTTCATTGACTGCATTTCCAAATGATTTTTTACTTACATCTTTGTATTTATCACGTTTAATGAATTCTTTTTTGATATAGATTTGAGCAATATCTCTGTTTACAACAACAATTTTTTCTACTTCTTTGCTCTGAAGCATTTTTCTATTGAATTCTTGCCAAGAAGTCTCAGATGTTGTGTTAACATTCAGAATTTGAATGCCAAAAAATAATACAGCTATGATAGCATAAATCCAATAAAAATTGAATTTGATTCCTTTAGGCTCTTCTTTTTTATTTTTCATTGTCTATGCAGTTTCTTTAATAAGCTGAATGTTAGCATCGCCCCATAATTTTTCAATATTGTAATAATCTCGGGTCTCTTTTTGGAAAATATGAGCTACTACATTCCCATAATCTAAAAGTATCCAGTCACCGTTAGTTAATCCTTCTTTATGCCAAGGTTTTTCTTTGATTGATTTTAGTGTTTCTTCTATCACTGAATCAGCTATGGCTGAGGCATGAGTGTTAGAAGTACCGTGGCAAACAATGAAAAAATCGCAAACGGATGTTTCAATATTTCTTAAATCAAGACTCACAATTTCTTTAGCTTTTATTTCTCGCATTCCTTCAATAATAATGTTGGCAAGAATATCTGATGTTTTTAGCTCTTTTTTTATGCTCATTAAAATGTTTAGAAATTATGATTCTTATTAAGGGGCAAAAATACAGAAATTTATCCGTTAATTTGTCTTATGGATTGCTTGTTTGTTGGACAACATATTATTGAACTTTCTTCTGTTGATTCCACTAATAACTATTTGATTGATTTGTCCCAAAATATTTCCTTGCTTGAAGGAACAGTCGTTGTAGCAAAGGAACAAACAGCAGGTAAAGGTCAAAGAAATAATCGCTGGTCATCTGAAGCGGGTAAGTCACTGTGTATAAGTATTTTACTAAAGCCCAAATTAGATGTTAGTCAACAGTTTTTGTTTAATAAGTTCATCGCTTTATCCTTGTGCCAAGCTCTTAACAATTATTCCCTTAAAACTAAAATAAAATGGCCTAACGATATACTTATTGATAGCAAAAAAGTGGCAGGAATTCTTGTTGAAAATTCAATTCGAGGCAGTAAAATTGAAAAAAGTATAGTTGGTATAGGAGTAAATATCAATAATAATATCAGTCAATTACCATCAGCTACGTCTTTGGCTGACTGTCTCAATACAATCCCGTCTATTTCAGAATTATTAGAGTTCATCTGTATAAATATTGAGAAAAATTATTTTTTACTGAAACAAAAGCCCTCAATGATTAATGAGCATTATCACCAAAATTTATTTCAAAAAGGTGGGGTTCAAAAATTTTCAAAGAATGGCGAGTCTTTTGATGGTATTATTAATTCTGTCAACGAGAATGGTCAATTAGTTGTAGAAGCCAATGATCGTTTAGAGTTCTACAATATGGGCGAAATAAAATTTATGATTTAATTTCTTTTAGTTTTTCAGAAAGAAGGTTTAAAAAATTACCTAATGGTTTAGCCACCATCATTTTCATCATTGGATTTAGTTCTGCTTCAAAATGAAATTGGGCAATACATTGAGTTTCATTTACGCTTTGCAAAGAACATGAAAGGGTAAAAGGTAACTTCCCATCTTCAGCTTTCATTTTAACACTAGAAAAAGGTGTTCTTTCGTATATTTTAAGGTTTATGTTTGGCATACCTTGTATGCTAAATGAACAACTATCTTGGGTAATTTTTACGTCTTGAACCTGTGGTGGCATTAGGGAAGCAAAATTGGTAAAATCGCTAATGAAGTTAAAAATTTCTTCATCAGATTTATTGATAGTAACAGCTTGACTTTCTATTAAACTCATTTATTCCAAATTGAAGGGTCTTCTCGCCATACTTTTAGCATTTCAACATCGTCCTTGGTGATATATTTTGTTTCTAATGCTTGATCTATTAACGTGTCATAATCACCAAGTGTGAATAACTCGCAATTTGCTTCTTCAAAGCTTTTTTTAGCGTGTTCAAAGCCATAGCTAAATATAGCTCCCATACCATTTACTTTGAAGCCACCATCTCTAAGTGCTTGAACAGCCGCCAAACTACTTTTACCACTGCTTACTAAATCTTCAATGACTACAACTGATTGCCCACTTTCTACCTTGCCTTCGATAAGATTTTTACGACCATGTTCTTTGGCTGATGCTCTTACATAAACAAAAGGAACGCCTAGTTCTTGAGCAACTAAAACACCATGTGCAATAGCACCTGTAGCTACACCAGCAATCACATCAGGTTTACCATATCGAGATATAACACCTTCCACCAAATGTTGACGTATAAAGGTTCTTACCTCAGAATGAGAAAGACTAATTCTATTGTCACAATAGATAGGAGAGTGCCAGCCAGAGGCCCAAACAAATGGTTCATTAGGATTGAGAATAATAGCTTTGATTTGCAATAATGATTTTGCAACTTGCTTGGCAGTTTCAAT
>CAJWHN010000010.1 GCA_913041085.1 uncultured Flavobacteriales bacterium
CATCTTGTCTGTAGATTAGATTTATGCAAATTTAACATTAAAAATATTAATAAGTGTAATTTTTACTTTTCCATATGTTCCATGCTTGTTCTGCTTGAATAGTTAGCATTTCCATTCCATTTTTTATTGTGCAGTTTTTCTCTTTTCCATATGAAAGAAAACGACTTATTTTAGGATTGTAAACTAAATCATAGAGAATATGTTCTTGTGATAAAAATTGATAAGGTATCTCTGGAAAACTGTCGATTTTAGGATAGGTGCCTAATGGTGTGCAATTAATAATTATTTGGTGTTTTTCTATACACTTTTTATCTACGTCAGTATAATCAAATGAAGAATTTCTAGAAACTATTTCAAATGTAATATTTAGCTTTTTTAAAGCATAAATGACAGCTTTTGTAGCTCCGCCATTACCTAGTACTAATGCACTTTTATGATGAGGTTTTAAAATTGGTTCAAGAGAGTTTAAAAAGCCTAAATAGTCTGTATTATATCCTACTAGCTTATCCCCACTGCTTTTCACACAATTTACTGCCCCAATAGCTTGAGCCTCAGGGCTTAATTCATCTAAATAGGTAATTATAGTTTCTTTATGTGGTTTAGTAACGTTAAAGCCATCTAATTTTATTAATTGCTCAGAATTGAATAATTCATCTAAATCTTGACATTCTAAATTAAGATACTCTACATCTTTTATATTTTTATTCAAAAACTTATTTTCAAAATAGGATTTTGAAAAAGAATGTTCTAGAGGGTATCCAATAAGTCCAAAGGATCTCATTATTCCTGTTTAGCTAAATATTCTACAAATACTATTGAAAGTACTCCAACAAGCATCATTACAACTACAAAGAGCTCATTTACTCCCCATATATCTGGCAAATAGCGTTCGTAACCTACTAGTAGAGGCTCGCCGTGTCTGTCAATTATTTCACTACTAAAAATTTCTTTTTTCCATGGCCATATGATACTTAACGATCCAAAAACAAATCCAGTAAGAAGCGCTACTGTTGCATCTTGATATTTATTAAATATCCAAGAAATGATATTTGAAAAGATAATTAAACCTACTACTGATCCGATAAGGAATATCAAGAAGTAAATCAGTAAATCAAATTCTGAACTCGATAAAAAAGTAGAAAGATTACCACTTAGTAGAGCTTGAGCAAATTCTGAAATACTATTAATAGATTTTACCATCAATAGATGATAATTTCCCATCAGCATCAAAATATAAGAACCCGATAATCCTGGTAGTATCATACCGCAAATCCCAATTAATCCACAAATGAAAATATAGAAATAAGAAGTGTTTTCACTAGGAGATGGAGATACAAAAGAAACTGTTAAAGCGACTAAAGCTCCTATTATTAGTATTGCTATTATTTTCCAATCCCAATGTTTGACTTTTAGCCCAACATAGTAAACAGAGGCTAACACTAAGCCAAAAAAATATGCCCAAGTATGTGCAGGATATTCTACTAAAAGGTAATCAAATAATTTAGCTAAACTTAAAATACTCAACACTATACCCAACATAATAGGTATGAGAAAATTTAAGTTTAATTGTGTGTTTAAAGTTTTGAATTGACCTTTTAAAATTAGTTTTAAAGCATTTAAGTTGAAGGATTTCAGAGAGTCAATTAATTCTTCATAGATATTAGTTATGAGAGCTATAGTACCGCCTGAAACTCCGGGTATTACATTTGCAGCACCCATTGCGACACCTTTAAATAATAGTATAAAAAACGTTTTCATAATTACAGAGTTGCGACCTCTTCTTGCCATTTCTGAAAACCACCTTCAAGATGAGTGAGGTTATTGAACGAGTGAAGTTTTTCAATCATATATTTTAATGAACGACTTCTTTTACCACTATTACAATATAGCACTACTGGTTTGCCCTTGGGTAGCTCATTAATTCTACTCATGAATTGTGCAAGTGGAATATTAACTTCACAAATAGCACCATCTTCACATTCGTAGTTTTCTCTAATGTCAATAATGATAATGTCTTCATTTTCATCGATTAAACGCTTGAGCTCCTGAACTGTCATTTTTGTAATACTATTTTGGAAGATGGTCGAAGAAAGTATCACCTCTTAATCCTAGTCTTAGGCACTCTAGAGGAATAACTTCGTTAAAGGCAATATTTCCTAGATTTACGTTAGAACCCATTAATTTAATAAACCATACTTGCTGAGTTTTTTGTGGTGATTCCCAAATAATTTGATCGTTATCAATTTTAGTTAAAATTTCTTCAATCAAATCAGAACGAACTTCACCACTACCTCTATATATACCAACATTGCCACCCTCACGAGCTTCGGCAATAACCTTCCATGAACCAGCATCAAGTTCTTTTTGCATTAATTCTATCCATTTGTAAGGTGGGATTAATTTGTTAGCATCTTTTGAGCCAACTTCTGAAAGTACTTTAAAGTTTTTGTTGAGTTTTGAAATATAATTACACTTTTCGGTGTGCGATATTTCAATAGAACCATCAGAAACTTCGACGGTGTTGATGTTGTATTTATAAAGCATTCTTTGATATTCATCAAACTTGTCTCTAGCAATAAAGGCTTCAAATAAAGTTCCTCCCAGATATACGTCAATATTTGCGTTTTGATAAAGCTTAATCTTTTCAGCAAGGTTTGGTGAAATAATAGATGTGCCAAAACCGAACTTTACCATATCTGTGAGCTCACCAGCAGTTTCTATAAAATCTTTCACTTGTCGTATACTCAAGCCTTTATCCATCATCATGGTAAGACCGTTTGTACGAGGTTTAGATGCTCTTTGTGGCAAGTAAGGTAAGTCGAAATTCATACATAATTTATTTTTTGTATTCAATCAGCAAATGTAGTAGATTTTTATTATCTTTTATACTAGGAAAGTATTGAAAAAATTCTTCATGTAAATCATAGTCTATTGATAGTGCTTTTTCGAAGATTGATAAAGCTTGATTTTCACTGCCAGATTGAAAAAGATATGCAGATAACCTGTAAGATAGCTCGGCATTTTTGGGGTTTAATTTCACTCCTTTTTTTAAAACCTCGATAGCTTCATTAGTAGATTCGTTTTTGTGAAGTAAATGGGAGTAGTTTAACCACGATTCTGAATCTAATTCATCGATCTCTAAAACTTTTCTATAAGCTATTTCAGCCTCCTTAATAAAGCCTATTTTTTCATTAATTTGAGCATAAGTAAATAGGTAGTCAACATTTGAAGAATTTATGTCTATTGCCTTTTTAATATGATAAGAGGCTTCTAAGGGTAAGTCTTGCAAATCTAAAATTAGAGCTAGAGTGTACCAAGCTTCAGCAAAATGCTCGTCTTTTCTAATGCATTTATAAAAGTATGATTTAGCCTTATTTAGATCATCCATTTTCTCATACAATTCACCAATGTCAAAATACAATATAGCATCTGGATCTTCGTATTTAAACGTCACTTTACAGCAATCTATAGCTTTTTGGTAATATCCAAGTTCAGATAATGACTCTGCTTTGTTGGTATAGGCAGTTATGTAATCCTCTTTTATACATATACTATAATCAAATGATTCTATAGCGTCCAAATGATTGTCCATTCTTTGGTAAATAATTCCTAGATAAAACCAAGCTTCATGATCGTAGGGTTTTGATTTTATATAGTTCTTGATAAAGAATAATGAACGTTTTGAGTTTTTTGCTATTTCACAAGTAATGATATAGGAATACCAATTAATTTCATTGTATTTATTTAAAAGGAGTAACCTTTCAAGCATATCTGCCGATTTTGAGTAATTATCAATTTTTTGATACTCATTAGCCAAGTTAGAAAGGATTTCATCGCTGTTGTTATTGAGGTTTAATAATTTTTCAAAAATCGTAATAGCCTTTTTGTTTTTATCCAATTTGCTATAAACAGTAGCAAGAGTAAATAGATATTCTTCATTATTAACTGAAGGCAATTCCTTCATAACTTCATAGGCATCGGAAGCCTTATCAAAATACAATAAAGTTTGAGCTTTTTTGATTTTTAATTGTGATGAAAAGGGATATAATTTTTCATAAAGATAAAAAGCATCTCTAATTTTAGCTTTGTTAACATTCTCAATATAATAATCAATGATTTTTTCGATTTCATGAGAGTCAAAGTAAGAATACTGACCTGAATCTAACATTTCGTTAAACCTATTTATTAAGTGATTAATTTTGCTTTCTTCTTGTGAATTCAATCCGTCTTCAAACATATTATAAAGATAAGTTTAAAGTTTTGAGATTCAAATTTTATTCAGATAAGTTTTTGAACAAAGAAATTAACATTTGTTATTTATAGCGAATTAAAGTTAGGTGTCCAACTAATTTTTCTTCGGTGTTGTTGTGAAATACTACATGTATTTTGTAAACATAAACATCTTTTTGGCATAATTCGTCTCTGAAATAACCATTCCAACCTTTTAATAAATTGGTGGAGTTTAGATTACCATAAAAGTCATAAAATAGAGGACATTGAGAATAAGAGAAACGAGTAATAGAAAAAATAATTAGGAAAATAAGTATCCTAGTTTTCTTAGCCATATAAATATAAGCAAATTTCAGAAAAAAACAGTTTAATTCTAAAGGTTTTTGTAATATATCTAATTCAAATATTTTAAAATATTACTTTTGTTCTAATCAAAAATAAACACATGACTTTAATCAAATCTATTTCTGGGATTCGTGGAACAATAGGTGGCAAGGTAGGAGAGGGTTTATCCCCTGTTGATACAGTTCGTTTTACAGCTGCATATGGCAATTGGATACAAAAACGATGTCAAAAAAAGTCGCCATCTGTCGTTGTAGGCAGAGATGCTAGAATTTCAGGTGAAATAATTCGTCAGTTAGTGGTAAGCACTTTACAAGCTTTAGGAATAGATGTTTATGATTTAGGATTGTCAACAACACCTACTGTAGAGTTAGCTGTACAAATGCAAAATGCTGATGGTGGAATTATTTTAACCGCAAGTCATAACCCTAAACAGTGGAACGCTTTAAAATTATTGAATGAAAAAGGAGAATTCATTAATGCCGATGATGGTGCTGAGGTTTTAGCTATTGCAGAAGCCGATGATTATAATTTTGCTGGGGTTGATGATTTAGGAAAATATCATTCTGATGATTCTTACATTCAGAAGCATATTGACAGTGTGTTGAAATTAAAATGGGTAAATACAGATGCTATTAAGGCTGCCAACTTTAAGGTTGTAGTAGATGCTGTAAATTCTACTGGTGGAATAGCCGTTCCTGCACTTTTAGAAAGTTTAGGAGTGAGTTGTGTTCCTTTGTATTGTGAGCCTAACGGACACTTTCCTCATAATCCCGAGCCTTTAGCTGAACATCTGACAGAAATTTCCAAGCTGGTAGTGGAAAATAATGCCGATTGTGGTATAGTTGTTGATCCAGATGTAGATAGATTAGCCCTTGTCAATGAAGATGGTACTATGTTTGGTGAAGAATATACGCTAGTGGCATGTGCTGATTATATTCTTTCTAAAGAAAAAGGAAATACAGTTTCTAATTTATCCTCTTCTAGAGCTTTGAGAGTGGTCACTAACAAGCATGGCGGTCAATATTTTTCTTCGGCAGTAGGTGAGGTCAATGTAGTCAACCAAATGAAAGAAAGTAAGGCTATAATTGGTGGTGAAGGAAATGGAGGAATTATTTTTCCAGACTCTCATTATGGTAGAGATTCAATAGTAGGTATTGCACTATTTTTATCCCTTTTAGCAGAAAAGAAAATGAAATGCTCGGAATTAAGGGCTTCTTATCCTAGTTTCTTTATGTCAAAAAATAAAATTCAACTAACACCAGAAATTGATGTAGATATGATTTTGTCAGCCATGTCAAAAAAATACGCTCACGAAGACGTTATAACAATAGATGGAGTGAAAATAGATTTTGCTGAAGAATGGGTTCACTTAAGAAAATCTAATACTGAGCCTATCATAAGAATATACACAGAGAGTGGAAGTAAGGAGAATGCCGATAATTTGGCTGAACGCTTTATGAATGAAATTAAAGAATTGACTATCAATTAGACAATGAAAGTTTATTTAGATAATGCGGCGACAACGCCAATTGATAAGGAAGTAATAGAGGTTATGATGCCTATTTTACAAGAAGGATTTGGCAATCCATCTTCTATACATTCTTTTGGTAGAGTTTCTCGTTCAATAGTTGAAAAAGCAAGAAAAAATGTTGCTAAACATTTGAATTGTACTCCAGGAGAAATATTTTTTACTTCAGGGGGTACTGAGGCTGACAATATGGCTATTCGTTGTGGTATGGTAGATTTGGGAATTAATCACGCTATTACTTCAAGAATTGAACACCATGCAGTAGGGTATACCTTGGAAGATATGGCTACTAAGGGATTGATAAAGCTATCTTATGTGGATTTAGATGATAAGGGAAATGTCGTTTTGTCGCACCTTGAAGAATTGTTAAAATCTAACAACCGAAGTTTTGTTTCCTTAATGCATGCCAATAATGAAATTGGTAATTTATTAGATATTAAGGATGTCGGTGAAATGTGTCAGACTTACGATGCTATTTTTCATTCTGATACGGTTCAAACTATGGCGCACTATACCTTTGATTTACAAGAATTGCCTATACATTTCTTGACAGGTGCAGCGCATAAATTTCATGGTCCTAAAGGCAATGGTTTTTTATATATCAATGCCGATATTACAATAAAACCTTTTATTTCTGGTGGTGATCAAGAGAGGAATATGCGTGCTGGAACAGAGAATGTTTATGGAATTGCTGGACTATCCAAGGCTATGGACGTTTCATATCGTGATTTAGAAGAACATAGAGCACACATAGAGATGTTAAAAAAACATATGATAAAAGGCTTGAAATATGCTATTCCCGGTGTTGAGTTCAATGGCGAGAGTGATAGCTTAGAAAAGTCATTGTATACGGTTTTAAACGTTCTGTTTCCCCAAACTGAAATTGGCGAAATGTTATTCTACAATTTAGACATTATGGGCATAGCATCTTCTGGAGGTAGTGCCTGTTCTTCAGGTAGTAATTTAGGTTCTCATGTACTAAGAGCTATAGGTAGCGATATGAGTCGTCCTTCATTGCGTTTTTCCTTTAGTAAATATAATACGATTGAAGAGATAGATTATACTGTAAATCAGTTAAAATCTTTATTGAGCTGATTGTAAGTTTTTAGATGCTTTACAAAATACAAATAGACTACGCTTTTTGGAAATAATTTAGCTTGATAGCTTTGTGGTCTTTTCTTTTTAAACGCACTCAGTAAAGTGTAGTACTTAAGGTGTGCTTTCAAAATGTAAAACACATGCTGGGGTTTGCCATTTAAAATGAATTTGATAGCAGATAATCCATCTAAAAGCATACGTTTGAATAAAGTGCTGAACCGCTTTTCAGGTTTAAGATTCTTATATAACATTAGCAGGTTATTCCTATAGTTCAGATAGGTTTTAAACGTGCTTCCACTACTTAAAGTGCCTCCTCCAACATGAAAAACAGATGATTTAGGCTCGCACATAATTTTATAACCTTTGTTTTTAAGTTTCCAACATAGGTCAATTTCTTCCATATGAGCAAAGAAGTCCCAATCAAAACCACCAACTTCGTAAAAAGCTTCGGCACGTAAAAAAAGACAAGCCCCACTAGCCCAAAATACTTCAGAAGTATCGTCATATTGTCCTTTGTCTTCTTCCAAAGTTTCAAAGACTCTACCTCTACAAAATGGATAGCCATACTTATCCAAAAAACCACCACTTGCACCAGCGTATTCAAAACTATTTTTGTCGTCGTATTTCTTTATTTTAGGTTGACAAGCAGCTATACTCTTATCACTATCCATTAAATCGATGATTGGTGCAATCCAATTTTTAGTAACCTCTACATCGGAGTTAAGTAAAACAAAATACTCAGCACTTATCTGTTGCAACGCTTTGTTATAGCCACCAGCATAACCTTCATTAGTTTTGTTTAAAATAAGTTTTACACTAGGAAAATTGTTAGTTACATAATTAACAGAATCATCTGTTGATGCATTGTCGGCAATAATCACTTCGGCATCAGTAGTTTTTTCAACTACATCTCCCAAAAACTTTTTAAGCCAATGAATACCATTGTAGTTAAGAATTACTACTGCTACTTTTGTTGGTGTTTCCATCTTTTATGTGACCACAGCCAATATGCTGGATTTCTATTAATATTATGTTCTAAAATCTGGGAATGTAAGCGGGTAATTTCTCCTTCTTGGCATTGATTTGGCGTATCAGTTATGAGTTCAAATTTTATTTCATATTTGGCACGACTCAAAGACTTTATGTGTGCAAAAAATACAGGGCAATCCATCTTTTTTGCTAACTTCTCTGTACCCAAAAATACAGGAGTTTTTTGATTTAAAAAATTAATCCAATGATTCAATTCATCAGCAGAAGGAGTTTGGTCTGATAAAACACCTATTACTCTAGGTTTTTTTCCTTTTTTTAAGAGGAAGCGAACACTTTCTTTCATACTCAATAAGGTTGCCCCAAATTGAGAGCGTATTTTTAAAATTTGCTTATTCCAAAATGTAGAAGAAAGTGGTTTATAAATACCTACCATTTCGGCATCAAAATTTAATGAGGAGGCCAAAAGAGCCCATTCCCAATTTCCATAATGACCCAAAACTATAATGACATCTTTATCTTGTTTTAAAAAAGCATTTACCTGAGAGTCATTAACGAATTTGTGTCTTTTTCTAATCGTATCTTTAGAACAATGAAATAGCTTTACAGATTCAGCTAGTAGCTGACCAAAATAAGAGTAAAACTGATGTTTTATTTTTCTTAATGCTGGTTTGTCTTTTTTTGGAAAAGCATTTTTTAGGTTATTGTCAATCACTTTTTTTCTGTAGGCAAAAAGTCTTAGAAGAATGGCTAATTTGATACCTATAATATAAATTAAACCCATTGGAAGACGAGCATACAATTTTAGCAATATCAATAAAAAGCTATTCAAGTGGTGTTAGTTAGGGTTGTTGTAATAATCAATAGGAGATTTTTTTCCTTCATCGAAATCATCGTAATAATTTTCTTCGAATCGGTTTAGCCAATCTTTATCATTTATTTCTCCGAATTTGTTAGTGTAAACTAAGCGATACTCATTAGGCATTCTATCGTTAGAGAAAATAAACTTTATATCCCTCTCATTACCAATAGAGTAGTAGTGCCAAACTTCAAAGGGTTGAAAACCCTTGGGCATTATTTCTTGTGACCTAGAATTAGGAGAGCCATAGCTTAAATATATTCTTCCTCTATCGGATAAGTGCCCATCAATTATTCCATTTGTAAACTCTTTATTGACAAGTTTCACTAAATGAAGATAATTTTTCCAACTCTGTTCAGTATTGAATGGATCTCGATCATGCCAAAATCTATAAAAATATTTTTGTAGCATTTCAACATTCTCATAATCCAAGTTTTTAGTTTGAATATTTTCTGTAGATGATTGTAAGGGATGTAAATACTCGATATATTGTTTGAGAGTGTCTTTGTTATCTACTAATGATATAAAAGTATCCTCAAAAACTAATTCATCTTTTAGGTTTTTATTAATTTTATAAAACTGTCTTTTTTGAGCATGTATTACCTCATTATCTCTATTAATAGCCTCAACCTTTAAATAGTAAGTGCCAGTAGTTAAATTTTCGATAGGAAAAGTATTTAAACTAGCATTAAAAATGGAGTTGCATTTTTTTCTTTTGACAAGCTCATTAACTATTTTTTGTGTTGACTGGGAAACAATACTGCTTTGAATTAGTACTTCTTCATCAGTATCAGAGTAATACTCGAAATAGCAGCTTAATTTTGTATTTGCAGTATTGTAAAGGTTTGAAATAAACGGTACTAAATCATAGCCACCTTTACTTAAAATATTTTTTTCTGTTGTTTGGCTATACGATTCTACTAGTTGTACATCTGAAAAACCATTATTTATTGATTTTATTGTAATGGCTTGTTCGTGCTTAATTTCTACCTCAGTTTTATTAAAATCTGTTATGTTTAACCTAAGAGTATAATCCCCTTCAGAAAGTTGATAGCGTTGTTGGTCTAAAAAAACAAAGTCGATTAGGGAAGTGTCTTTTATTTCTGGGCTAGATAAATTATACTTGTCTACTTTTATTACATTATTATCTTGAACGAATTCAACAACAACATCAAGTTGGGCTTGAAAAGTACCATTTGCCTTGCTTAGATAGCTTACTCCATTTCCATTTACAGATAAATAAGTTTCAATATAGGGTGTATTTTCAGATTGAAAATGAGCGATATCAAACCTAGCATCTATTTGTTGAGCGTAAGAAAACGTATTAAAAAGTAATAGGTAAAAGCAAGTGAAAAGACTCTTAGTAAATAGATAATTCTTCATAATGCTAAGTTAAAAAATTAATATCGATAATTAATTCTAAAAATTTTATTGTTTTTTTCTTACAATATGTGAAATAAAACTAAAAATATTTTACTTTTGCCGTCCGCAGGAGAGATGGCAGAGTGGTCGAATGCGGTGGTCTTGAAAACCATTGTACAGCAATGTACCGGGGGTTCGAATCCCTCTCTCTCCGCAAAAAGGTCTGATTTATCGGACCTTTTTTATTTTTCACCCATTACAGTAAACGTTCCCGTTATTGATTTTCTGTTGAATAGCAGTTTATAGGTGTAAATGCCATTTTGAACTATTTGCTGCTCATTTTCAGTTAAGAAATCACCTATGTAATCATTCAATGTATCTACGTATGAATAACCTTCAGCAACAATTACCACATCAAAATTTGAGTTATTAAGGCTAGTATTTATTTCTGAAATACTTATTAAGGGTGTAAATCCTAATTGAGTATATCAATTGGCTACCCAAGCACTATCTAACTTATTGTTTGAATCTAAAATAAAAATATAAACTGTATTTTGTCCATAAAGAGAATAGCTAACAATAAGAGCTAATAAAAGAAAGCAATTTCGAAAAGGCATTTAATCCTGGCTTAAGTTACAAGCACAAAATTACGATAAAAAAAATAGTTAGAATTTAGATGATAAATTGACCATCTTAATAGCACTTATGGCGGCTTCAGTACCTTTGTTGCCGTGCTTTCCTCCAGACCGGTCAATAGCTTGTTGCATAGTGTTGTCAGTAAGTACACCAAAAATTACAGGTTTATTGTACTTAAGCGATACATCTTTTATGCCTAAAGCTGTACCCTGACATACATAATCAAAGTGTTTAGTTTCTCCTTGAATAACACTTCCTAAACAAATGACGGCATCTACATCTGTTGATTCGAAAAAGAATTGAGCTGCTAAAGGAAGTTCAAAGCTACCTGGTACGTTTTTTCTGATAATATTACTTTCCTCGCAATCGCAGCCTAATAAGGCATCCCTAGCCCCTTTGAACAATCCTTCAGTAATGTTTTCGTTCCATTCGGCAACAACAACTCCAAACTTCATTCTTCTAGCAGAGGGAACTAAGCTGAAATCGTAATTGGATAAATTTTTATTAACTGTAGCCATAAAAAAAGCTCGCTATGCGAGCTATTAAATTATTGTTTCAATTGAGCTCGAGTAATGAACTTATCAATGTCTCTAGCCTCGTCTGATTCTGAATAGTCTTTTTGAATAGTAGAATAGTATTCTAATGCTCTATCAATATTACCATCTTCCTCAAGAGCCATTGCTGCTCTTTTAAGGTAAATTGGTGTAGTGAAATTGTTTTCGCTATTGAAAGCAGCTTTAGTCCAGAAGTTGATAGCATCGTCAAACTCACCTATATTCATATAAGCATCTCCCATACTTCCAAAAGCAATAGAAGATACTACTTCATCATCGCTTGAGAAGTCGCTTAAATAATCTATAGCACTTTCATTATCACCCATATTTAGAAAAGATATACCAGCATAATAATTCGCAAGATTACCTGCATCGCTTGAACCATATTCATCAATAATATCTAGAAGGCCATATTCGCCATTTACACCATATAGGGCTAAGTTAAAAGAGTCAGCTTCGAAATAAGTAACACTTTTAAAAAGTTCTTGTTGAGCCTCTTCATTTACAGGTTCTAGGTAAAACTTGCCGTAGGCTAAGAATAAAGCAATAACACCAACTATTGTAAAAACGATTGTAGATAAAGTCTTTTGATTATTCTCTACCCATTGTTCAGTTCTAGTTAACGTTTCCTCGACTGCTGCGAATTGTTCTTCGGTTTTATCTTTCTTCTTTGCCATTTTTATTAAAATTTGAGCCACAAAAATAACCTTTTTTTCCATTTGAAAAAGTTTGTTGTAATTGACTTTCAATAACTTAAAAAATAGATACTTTAGTGGTGTAGAATTGGAACACCTATGTATTTAGAGAAATTATCAGTATTAAATTTTAAAAATCATTCCGATAGTCGTTTAAATTTCAACCCAAATATTAATTGTTTTGTGGGTGATAATGGCTCTGGAAAGACCAATTTACTTGATGCTATTCATTATTTATCCTTTACCAAAAGCTTTTTTATCAAACAAGATAGTATGAATGTGCTTTACGACCAAGCATTTATGACCATCGAAGGTGTTTTTGAAAAAGATGATAAAATGGAATTAGTACAATGTGCTTTTAAGACTGGGGTAAAAAAAGTGGTAAAGCGCAACAAAAAGAAATACGATAAATTGGCTGAGCACATCGGATTATTCCCTCTTGTAATGGTTTCGCCAACCGATAGCGAACTGTTATTTTCGGGAAGTGATGTGAGAAGAAAATACATGGATAGTGTTATTTCTCAATTTGATAAGGAATACCTCAATACATTAATAGCCTATAATAAGTTGATTTTGCAAAGAAATGCACTTTTGAAATATTCAGATTCAAATACCGCTAATCTATCTAACTTATCATTGTATGATGAACAGTTAGCACCACTAGCTCATATGATTTTCGAGAAAAGGCAATTATTTTTAAATCAGTTAGCACCTATTTTTCTAAATTATTACAAAGCTATTTCTAATACTAGTGAGCAAGTGACTATACATTACGACTCTCAACTTTCCGAAAAGAATTTTTTAGATTTATGTCAACAAAACTCAGAAAAAGATAGGTTAGTGAAATTCACTTCAGTAGGTGTGCATAAAGATGATTTAATATTTCACCTAAATGGTCATCCTATAAAGCGAGTTGGCTCTCAAGGTCAACAAAAAACATATTTGCTTGCACTCAAATTAGCACAATTTGATTTTATGCAAGAAGCATTAGGCTACAAGCCTATGCTACTTTTAGACGATGTTTTTGATAAGTTAGATGACAATAGAGTGGAACACCTTATGAAGCTAGTCGATCAACATCATTTTGGTCAAATATTCGTGACGGATACCCATCCTGAACGTTCTAAGCAAATTTTTAATAAGATTAATGCCGATTACAAATTGTTTCACATAAAAAAAGGAGCTATTGAAAAGGAAGAGTAATCAGCAATCTTTAGGCGAGGTTATCCAAGATTTTTTAAAACAAAGTGGTTGGGAGCGTAAACTCGATGAAGTCAAAATAATTACGGAATGGGACAAGGTTTTAGGGCCTAGTTTGGCTAAATATATTGAAGAAGTCTTTATTCAAAATAAAAAATTACATATTCGTTTAAATTCTTCCACTTTAAGACAAGAGCTTTCTCATAAGAAGTCTGAAATCGTTAAAGACTTAAATGCTGCAGTTGGAAAAGAAGTGATAAAGGATATCGTATTAAAATAAAAAAAACCCTAATATTTATTAGAGCTTTTTTGTAGAAATAAGTTTGTTCTAGAATCTTTCTTCGGCTGAAAAGAAGAAATCACCTTCTATAGCAGCATTTTCGTCAGAGTCAGAGCCATGAACAGCATTCTTAGCTTTGCTTTCTGCAAATTCACTACGAATAGTACCTTTAGCAGCTTCAGATGGATCAGTTGCACCAATAAGCATTCTAAAATCGGCAACAGCATTTTCTTTTTCAAGAATAGCAGCTACGATAGGTCCGGAGCTCATGTAGTTTACGAGTTCTACATAGAATGGGCGTTCTTTATGAACGGCATAAAATTCTCCTGCTTTTTTAGAAGTAAGAGCTGTTTTTTTCATTGCTACGATAGTAAAGCCAGCAGCATTAATTCGTTCTAATATAGCTCCGATGTGTCCATTTTCTACAGCTTCGGGCTTAATCATTGTAAAGGTTCTATTAGTTGCCATTTTTATGTTTTAAATTTTATGGCGCCAATTTATAAAATTCCTTTGCTATTTACACTCAGTTTTATTCTTATTTTAGCAAACTTTATGAAAGCAATAGAATTAAATCAGTTAAAAGCCTTTTTGTCGGAACCAAGAAAGGTTGTTATTACTACTCACAAAGGACCAGATGGTGATGCTATGGGTTCTTCTTTAGCACTATACAATTACCTTCTTAAAAAAGGTCATTCGGTTCACGTCATTACACCTAATGATTATCCTAGTTTTTTAAAATGGATGAAAGGTGATAAAGATGTTATAGAATATTGTTTTTATGAAGAAAAAGCTAAAAAAATTACTGAATCGGCAGAATTAATATTCTGTTTGGACTTCAATACTCTAAGTAGAATTGACACCTATGCACCTATAGTTGAGGGTTCAAATGCATTAAAAGTATTGATTGACCACCATCAGCAACCTGATACTTTTGATTTTAATTTTTCAGATACATCAGCTTGTTCTACGGCTCAATTGATTTTTGAGTTTTTTGAATTGCTAGGCGATACAGATGAAATAGATCAAGATATCGCTGAATGTTTATACGCTGGTATTATGACTGATACAGGTAATTTTAGATTCAATTCGGTGAGTTCTAAAACCCATCAAGTAGTCAGTTTTTTAATGGAGAAAGGTGCAAGAAACGATTGGGTTTACGATAAAATTCACGATAATAATTCAGTGAATAGACTGAAGTTATTAGGGTATTGCTTGAGTGAAAAGATGGAGGTAATCAGTGATTTAGGAGTCGCAATCATAACTTTAACTCAAGAAGAATTACAACGATTTAATTTTAAGAAAGGTGACACTGAGGGTGTCGTCAATTATATCTTATCAATAGAAGGTGTTAATGTTGCTGCTTTTATGGTCGAACGTGATGGAATAATTAAGATATCTTTTCGTTCTAAAGGAGATATTTCTGTCAATCAATTAGCTAGAGATCACTTTAACGGAGGTGGACATATCAATGCAGCAGGAGGGACTGCATCTACTATGGAAGATGCAATAACAACATTTATAAGAACAATTCCTAATTATATTAATAACTAAATTAAAAACAATGAAAAACAAACTTTTTATCCTTGGTATTGTAGTAACATTTGTTGCTTGTAACCAAACTTCTTACAACAATGTAGAATTAAACACACAAATGGATTCGGTGAGCTATAGCTTGGGAATTAGTGTGGCAAATAACTTAAAAAGCAGTGGTTTTGAGAGTATAGAAAATCAGGCTGTTGCCTCTGCTTTTTCTGACGTTTTTGAAGGCAATGAGGTCAAAATTAATGAAGAAGATGCTAATATGCTGATTCAAGATTATTTTGTTGAGTTGTCTCAAAAGAAAAGTCAAGAAGCTATTTCTACTGGTCAAGCATTTTTAGATGAAAACGGTAAAAAAGAAGGCGTTACTACTACGGCCTCTGGATTACAGTTTGAAGTATTAACGAATGGTACAGGAGCAACTCCTGTTGAAAAAGATCAGGTAACAGTACACTATCACGGAACTCTTGTAGATGGTACTGTTTTTGATAGTTCTGTAGAAAGAGGTCAGCCAGCTACTTTTCCAGTCAATGGTGTTATACCAGGTTGGGTAGAGGCTTTACAATTGATGAATGTAGGCTCAAAGTATAAATTGTATATCCCATCCGATTTAGCCTATGGTGAAAGAGGTGCAGGAGGTTCAATAGGTCCTAATGAAACGCTTATTTTTGAAGTAGAATTATTGTCTATAAATTAATGGCATTAATCAACGAAATAGAAAAACAAGGTAATTTTTTGTTTAAGTACAGAGGACAATTTCCAATTGTCCTCTTTATTTTGGCTATACCTTTTATATATTTCACAGATTCCATCTGGTTGCACGAAGAAAATAATTTCACCTTGGCAGCCATAGTACTTTCTAGTATAGGCTTTGTCATAAGGGCTTATACTATTGGCACTACTCCAAGAGGTACTTCTGGTAGAAATACTAAAGAACAAGTGGCAGAAGTGCTTAATAGCAATGGCATATATTCTGTGGTACGTCACCCTTTGTATTTAGGCAATTATTTTATGTGGATTGGTATCGTATTTTTTACTTTCAATTGGTATTTTGTATTTATAGTAAGTCTGTTGTATTTTCTTTATTATGAACGCATTATGTTTGCTGAAGAACGTTTTTTAGAACGTAAATTTGGGCAAGACTATTTAGACTGGGCGAGTAATTTACCAGCATTTGTGCCTAAATTATCTCAATTTAAAAAAAGCCATATTCCGTTTTCAATAATAAGTGTAATGAGACAAGAATATTCGGGGGTATTAGCTACAGTAATTGGTTTTGTATTTGTTGAATTAGTTAGAAATTTCTTTCAGGAAAAAGAGATTCTAATTCCAAAAATGGGCTGGTATATATTAGCTATTACTGTTGTACTTAGTTTGATTCTTAGAACCCTAAAAAGAAGTACTTCATTGTTAGATGAGGAGGGTCGCTCTTAAAAATTAAAAAAGTGATTTGAGGAGTTGACAAAAATAGTATATTTGCCGACCCAACTATGGCGAGGTAGCTCAGTTGGTTAGAGCGTCGGATTCATAACCCGGAGGCCGAGAGTTCAAATCTCTCCCTCGCTACTCTACAAAAAAGCCCCTGAGATCAGGGGCTTTTTTATTGTTGGTTTGTGTGTAAGATCTATTTCTTAGTTGCTTTCAGCGTAAACACATAAGGTAAAGATTGCTTAGCTCTATTTTCCAAAACATATTGACCTTCTTGGCGTTCGACAGTACCTTTAATGTAATAAGGAGAATAATCAAACTCTGCAAAGGATTGTAACTTCAAACCGTTAGATTCTAAAGCCACAAATATTTCTGAGAGTGAGTGATTCCACCAACAATATTCGGTAGTCATATCTTCTCCGCCATCGGTATAGCTGCCGACTTCTTTGATAGTGGGTGTATTTTCATCGAAAAAATAACCAAATTGAGTCTTTTCATCTAATATATCTAAGACGGGGTGGAATTCAGCAATAAAAAATGTACCTCCTTGTTTTAGGTGTTTGGCAACAACTGCTCCCCATTGTTTGAGGTCGGGCAACCAGCCTAGGGTACCATAAGACATAAACACCACATCGAATTCTTGTTTTAAGTCTAGCATTAAGACGTTAGATTCTATAAATTCAGCCTCTATATCCAATTCTTCAGAAAGTTTTTTAGCTGCTTCTATAGCTGAAGGTGAAAAATCTACGGCAGTTACTTTTGCATCTTTTTTTGCCCATGACAAACTATCTTGTCCGAAATGGCATTGTAGATGCAATAAGGATTTCCCTTTTACCTCACCAAGCCCCTCTAACTCAAAAGACTTCAAGGACATAGGGTTCTTTTTGAAGGCTTCTAAATCATAAAATTTAGATTTCAAATGAACAGCAGTCCTATCTTCCCAAGATTGGCGATTTATCTCTATGTTTTTACTTAATTTACTCATTGTTATTTTTAGTATGCAAACAAGGGGAATTGTCCCATCAAGTCGTTGACTTTTTTACGGACATTAGTAATAACTTCTTCATTGTCTATATTCATCAATACTTCATCAATCAAATCTACAATTTGAGGGATAGTATCTTCCTTAATTCCTCGAGTGGTTATAGCTGGTGTTCCTACACGCATACCAGAAGTCACAAAAGGAGATTTATCATCGAAAGGAACCATATTTTTGTTTACCGTTATGTCGGCTAATACTAGTGTGTTTTCAGCATCTTTTCCTGTAATTCCTTTTGAGCGTAAGTCCAACAACATGCAATGGTTTTCTGTACCTCCAGAAATAACTTTATAGCCTTTATCTATAAAGCACTGAGCCATTACTTTGGCATTCTTTATGACTTGAGCCGTGTAAGTCTTAAATTCAGATTCCAAGGCTTCGCCAAAAGCGACAGCTTTTGCCCCAATAACGTGTTCTAATGGCCCACCTTGTGTACCAGGAAATATAGCAGAATCGAGTAAGGCAGACATTTTACGAATGTTTCCTTTAGGTGTTTTTAAGCCCCAAGGATTTTCAAAGTCTTTGCCCATCATTATGAGTCCACCTCTAGGTCCTCTTAGCGTTTTATGAGTCGTAGTGGTTAAGATATGGCAATGTGGTGCAGGATTATTCAAATGTCCAGCAGCAATAAGGCCAGAAGGGTGAGAAATATCAGCCATCAACAAAGCCCCAACTTTGTCGGCAACAGCTCTAAAACGAGCGTAGTCTAAATCTCTAGAATATGCCGATGCACCACAGATAATGAGTTGTGGCTTTTCTTCGATAGCTGTTTGTTCCATCGCATCGTAGTCAATAAGTCCGTCTTCTTCTTTGACAGAATAAAAGCTAGTTTGGTAAATCTTTCCCGAAAAGTTTACAGGCGAACCGTGTGTAAGATGTCCACCGTGAGCAAGGTTAAATCCTAAAATTTTATCACCCGGTTTTAGTACTGCTAAGTATACGGCAGCGTTAGCCTGTGAACCAGAGTGAGGCTGTACATTGGCATACTCAACACCAAAGAGTTCTTTTACTCTATCAATGGCTAATTGCTCCACTTTATCTACAACTTCACAACCCCCATAATAACGTTTGTTGGGAAAGCCTTCAGCGTATTTGTTGGTTAGTACAGAACCCGTAGCTTCCATGACTTGATCGCTTACAAAATTTTCTGATGCTATCAATTCAATTCCGTGAGTCTGACGGTTTTTTTCTTCTTCAATAAGGTTAAAAATGGTGTTATCTCTTTTCATTGGTAAAATTTATCTAATTTCGCTGCATTATTTTTTGCGAGAACAAAGATAGAAAATGAACAATACTATTACTCAATTATTTGGCATAAAATATCCACTTATTCAAGCGGGTATGATTTGGTGTAGTGGTTGGGAGTTAGCCTCGGCAGTTAGTAATGCTGGTGGTCTAGGCATAATAGGTTCAGGTTCTATGTATCCAAATGTGTTGAGAGAGCATATCCAAAAATGCCAAGCTCATACAGATCAGCCTTTTGCAGTTAATCTACCTTTACTTTACCCCCAAATTGACGATCATATTTCTATCATCATAGAAGAGGGAGTAAAGATAGTTTTCACATCAGCAGGAAATCCAGCTAAGTGGACTTCTCATTTGAAAGCACACAACATAACGGTTGTACACGTTGTAAGTAACGTCAAATTTGCTAAAAAAGCAGTTGATTCTAGTGTTGATGCAATTGTAGCTGAGGGTTTTGAAGCTGGTGGGCACAACGGTAGAGAGGAAACAACCACAATGTGTTTAATTCCTTTGATAAGAAATGCCGTTTCTATACCATTAATCGCTGCTGGAGGTATCGGTAGTGGTGCATCTATGTTGGCGGCTATGGCATTAGGAGCAGATGGCGTACAGATAGGTAGTCGTTTTATTGCTTCTCCAGAATCATCGGCTCATCAAAATTTTAAGGACTATATAATTCATGCCAAAGAGGGCGATACTCAGCTCATGTTGAAAGAAATTACTCCAGTGAGGTTGTTGAAAAATGAGTTTTATAATCAAATTGTTTCGGCTTACGATAAGGGAGCAACAAAAGAAGAACTTCAAGCGTTATTAGGTAGAGGCAGAGCTAAAAAAGGTATGTTCTTAGGTGATTTGGAAGATGGTGAATTGGAAGTGGGACAAATATCAGCTACTATGGATACTATTAAACCTGCTGGAGAAATTGTTCAAGAAATAATAGAAGAATTTCAAATGATAAAAAATAAAATTTCTAAAATGGTGTTGTAGAACTTATCCATTAGTTAATCTGAAATGCAAATTCTTAAAAATTTAATATTAACCTTATCATTATTGAGTGCTTTGGTGTCTTATGCACAAGAACCTGATGCTCCAGTAATAACCTTCCTAAGTGTTGATCATAGCACACAAGAAGTAGAAATCAATTGGGTTAATTCTACACCAAACGTAGTAGGCTACGTCATTTATTTTGAAGATATTTCTGGATTATGGATACCTCTTGATACGGTAATTGGAATTGCTAATACTACTTATTTAACCTCAAACGCAAGTCCTCAGCAAAAAAAAGAAACTTTTAGTGTGGTTGCTATTGACGCTATGGGAAATAGTAGTCTACGAAGTGAGTCACATTCTACTGTTTTTCTCAAATTCGATTATCAAAACTGTGATACATCTTTGATGTTGATATGGAATAGTTATCTCAATATGTTTGCTATGGACGGCTATCAATTAAAAGCTATTAGAGAAGATATAAAGTCTGGAACGGTTTTTCCAGAGCAAACCATAGCTATAAGTTCTGACGATACGTCTTTTAGTTTTTCTATCGAATATTCAAGTAAATACACTTTGTGGTTGGAGACAATAAGCCCTGTTGGTTATTTGTCTAAATCTAATTTTTTAGAAACCATAACTACCGATATTGATATACCTCAATACAGTTATATCAATAGAGTTAGTGTAGTTGGAGAAAATAGTATAGAGGTAAGTGTTTTATCCGATTCAGATGATTTAAGTCATGTTAATATTTACAAGTCTAACTTAGAAAATGGCTTTCAGTTTTATTTAGGACGGGCTAATCCTGTTTATGATGAATATATAACCGTAGATCCTTTGGTGTTACCTGAGAGGAACGTCTATTATTATCAAGCTAAACCAGTTGATGTTTGTGGTAAAGAATATGATTTACCTCAGTATTTAACATTAACAGATACCTCTTATGCATATAACTTGAAATTAAGCCCTTTATCTGTAACTAAGGAATCTATTTCTGTAGAAAGTGCTAAATACGATAACTTCTTATCCAATTCTCACCTTGAATTATGGAAAGAAGTCAATGGAGAACAAAGCTATCTTAGAGATGCCTATCCCAATAGTTCATACGATGTGTCTATTATGTCCGATATTGGTAAGGTATGTGTGTATCTTATCTCAACAGAAAATATCCTAAATTCTATCAATAGAAAAGATACTGTGCTTTCCAATAAGGTTTGTATATCCAAATCACCATTGTTGTTTATTCCCAAAGCATTTACCCCAAGAAATCAGGATATGAAAAACGATAAGTGGCAAGTACTTGTTTATGGGGAAAGTGCTATTCAAAACTTTAATTTGAAGATATATAACCGATATTGCAAAGCTATTTTTGAAACCAATTCAATCGATGAAGCTTGGGATGGAACTATAAATAATTCTCTTGCCCCTGATGGTGTATATATATACAATATTCAGATTGACTATGCTCAAGGTCAACAATTACTCGAGAGTGGAAGCATAATGCTCTTGCGATAATCTCATTTATTTTTTCTTCTTTATAATTAAGATTTTACTACCTTTGCCACACTAATTTTTGAGTATGGATTACAATCAGAAAATAATAGGCGAGGGATTAACTTATGACGATGTCTTACTTGTGCCAGATTACTCTGACATTTTACCGCATCAAGTCAATGTGACAACGCAATTTTCTAGAAACATAAAATTAAACATTCCTATTGTGTCTGCCGCTATGGATACTGTTACAGAAGCCAAAATGGCAATTTCTATCGCTCAAGATGGTGGAATAGGTGTTCTTCACAAAAACATGTCTATTGCTGAACAATCGGCAGAGGTCCGTAAGGTAAAGCGTTCTGAAAGTGGTATGATTCTTGATCCCATTACACTACCTCAAGACTCCTTAGTTAGTGATGCTCTCGACATAATGAAAGAAAACAAAATTGGTGGTATTCCTGTTGTTTCAACTGATAGCGATTTGGTAGGAATAGTGACTAATAGAGACTTACGTTTTGAGAAAAACCAATCTAGACCAATTTCTCAAGTTATGACTAGTCTAGATAATTTAATCACTACACAACTCACCGATTTAGAGAATGCAGAAGATATTCTACAAGCCAATAAAATCGAAAAGTTACCTGTTGTCGATGAAAATGGTAAATTAGTTGGCTTAATTACCTATAAAGACATCATGAAAAATAAAACACGTCCCAATTCTTGCAAAGACCACTACGGTCGTTTGAGGGTTGCAGCAGCCGTTGGTGTAACAGCCGATGTTAGCGAACGTGTTCAATCCTTAGTTGATGCTGGTGTAGATGCTATCATTGTAGATACTGCTCATGGTCATAGTAAAGGTGTAATTGACATCGTTAAGAAACTCAAATCCGAATTCGAAATAGATATTATAGCTGGTAACATAGCCACAGAACAAGCTGCTATTGCCTTAGCTGATGCTGGAGTAGATGCTGTCAAAGTAGGTATAGGGCCAGGTTCTATTTGTACTACAAGAGTAGTTGCTGGTGTCGGTTTACCACAATTGTCTGCAATAATAAGCGTATCTAAAGCTTTAAAAGATAGAGGTATCCCCATCATTGCCGATGGTGGTGTTCGTTATTCGGGAGACATAGTAAAAGCAATTGTCGCTGGTGCTAGTTCTGTCATGTTGGGTTCTATTTTTGCAGGTGTTGAGGAAGCACCTGGTGAAACCATCATTTTCGAAGGAAGAAAATTTAAAACTTATAGAGGTATGGGTTCTGTAGAAGCTATGCAAGCAGGTTCTAAAGACCGATACTTTCAGGCTAATGAAGACAATGCTAAAAAATTAGTTCCCGAAGGTATTGTTGGTAGAGTAGCCTTTAAAGGAAATTTGGATGAGGTAATTCATCAAATGATTGGTGGACTAAGAGCAGGAATGGGATATTGTGGTGCACATAATATTTCTGAACTTTCTGAAGCCAAATTTATTAGAATAACGTCTGCAGGAATGGCTGAAAGTCACCCTCATGATGTAAGTATAACAAAAGAAGCACCTAATTATAGTCGATAAACTTATTTAATAACTAATCTTAAAAAAAATGAACAAATTTTTAAATTTACTTGCCATTGTTTTTACTACTAGTCTGGCAATGGCAGACGGAAACATTACTGTTAATTCGTCAGCTCCTTCTGATGACCCATCTATGGTGATGCATGTAGGGCCAGAAAAGGTTCATCTTCAAGAATTTGAATCTATTTTCAACAAAAACAATAATGAAGAAAATGTCACAAGAGAATACCTTGATGACTACACTAATCTATTTATTGATTTTAAAAGAAAAGTATTGTATGCTCAAGAAAATCAAATGGATACTTCTGTAGCATTCAAAAGAGAATTAGCAGGATATAGAAAGCAACTTGCTCGTCCTTATTTAACAGATCAAGCTGCTGAAGATGAATTAGTAGCTGAGGCATATGACAGAATGAAGTATGAAGTTCGTGCTAGTCATATCTTAATTACAGTTCCAGAAAATGCTACTCCACAGGATACTATGGAAGCATACAACACTATAAAAGAGCTTAGAAACAGAGCCCTTAAAGGTGAAGACTTTGGTCAGTTAGCTCAGCAATACTCTAATGACCCTTCAGCAAAAACCAATTATGGTGATTTAGGTTATTTTTCTGCTTTTAGAATGGTTTACTCTTTTGAATCTGCAGCTTATAATACTCCCGTTGGTAAGGTGTCTGATATTTTCAGAACACAATTTGGTTATCACATCCTTAAATCTGTTGATAAACGAGCAAATAGAGGAGAGGTTAAAGTAGCTCATATTATGATTGAAGAAAGAGACGATGCTACTTCACAAGAAAAAACTGCCAATCAAGAAAAAATTCAGCAGTTAATGCAGTCTTTGAAAGATGGATCATCATTTGAAGAAATGACTAAATTCTCAGACGACAAAGGCTCAGCTAAAAATGGTGGTGAACTACCTTGGTTTGGAGCAGGTCAAATGGTGCCAGAGTTCGAAAATACAGCCTTCAATTTATCATCACCTGGTGATATATCTAAGCCTATTCAAACTATGTACGGTTGGCACGTAATTAAGTTGTTGGACAGAAGAGGTATCCCGTCATTTGAAGATGCTGAGACTGATATCAAAAATAAAATCAAGAGAGATGCTAGAAGCAATAGAGGTGTAGAGTCACTTATAGCTAGAATTAAAGACGAGTACAATTTTTCAGTAGGAAAAAGTCGTTCTAGACATCAAGATTTTTATATTTTTCGTTTGAATCAGTTAACTTTTGATTTCGATAATTACTCTCACAATATTGATCCTTTTTGTAAAATTAATTACAAAACTTGGGATAGAGCATCATTTACCACTAAAGGAAAAACAATGTTCATATTAGATGGTATTGCTTACACACAAGACGATTTTGCTGATTATTTGGCAGTTTATAAAATTAACGTTGACTCTGCAAACAGTTGTCCTGTAGTAAAAGAAAGGTATGAAGACTGGGTAAATAAGACATGTTTAGATTACGAAGATTCTAAACTTGAAGAAAAACACCCAGAGTTTAAAGCTCTAATGAAGGAATATCACGATGGTATTATGTTGTTCGATTTAATGGATCAAAAAGTATGGTCAAGAGCTATAGACGATACATTAGGTCTATTGAACTACTACAACCTTACCAAAGAAAATTACAGATGGGATGAAAGAGCTCTTACAACAGTTTACACATCAAACGACAAACTAACAGCTAGTAGAGCGAGGACTTTGATAAATAACCGTTACAATTCTAGTGTGTTAAATTCGGAAGAAATGAGTTATTTAGGTTTTGGTAAAGGAGAATTTTATCTTAGCGATGCTCGTATTTTAAAGTTGATGAATCGTTACAGAGCTAATAATCTAAAAATTTCATCTCGTTCTTTTGAAAAAGGAAAAAGTACCGTTGTTGATAACCATTGGTACATTGGACTTACTGACAATGAAACTAATCTTGATGGTTCAGTATTTTTTGCTGACGTTAAAGAATTGAAAAACGGTGAACAAAAATCATTTGAAGAAGCTAAGGGTGAGGTAATTACTAATTATCAAAATTACCTAGAGGCTGCTTGGAAACTTGAATTAGAGGAAAAGTATCCAGCTCAGGTTTACACAGATGTTCTTTATAAATTAGTAGATTAAAAATAGTATAAATTATGAGGAAAAAAGCTTTATTATTATTTCTAGTATTAGGGCTTTTTTCCTGTAATTTCTTCAAGCAAGATACTGACAAGCTACTTGTTACCGTATATGGTGACAAATTGTATTTTTCAGATATTCAAGATTTAATTTCTCCAGACTTAAGTAGTGAAGATAGCTTAAAGCTAATTCAAGCACTTTGTGAGAAATGGGCAAAGGAACAACTCCTTGTTCAAAAAGCTAAAATTAACCTTCCACTAGTTCTGCAAGATGTACAAGCACAAGTAGAAAGTTATGAAAAATCACTTTTGATTTATTCATATCAGAAAGAACTACTTAATCAAAAGTTAGATACCATAGTTAATGATGATGAAATAGAGTCTTTTTACGATAACAACAAACAAAATTTCATCTTGAACGATGCTGTTGTTAGAGTTAACTATATCAAGCTAAAAAAAGAAGTCCCATACTTGTGGAAGGTTCAGCGTCTCTTTAAAAAAGAAGATGAAGAAAGTAAGTTATCATTAGAAGATTACTGTTATCAATTTGCTGACGATTACTATCTAGACGATAGTTGGCTTAGTGTTGATGACATCTTAAAAGTTTTACCAGATAATTACACATCAAGAAACTTATATAAGGGTAAAAGTATAGAATTTGCCGATGATGATTATTATTATTTCCTTCACGTTAAAAAATATATATCAAAAGGTAGCGTTTCTCCATTGGAAATGGTAAGTAAACAAATTCATTCTATCATTATTAATAAAAGAAAGATTGATTTTCTTAAGCATGTAGAAATGGATTTATATCAAAATGCACTTTCTAAAAATTATGTTCACTATGAAAAAAATTAGTTTTTTAATAATTTCATTTCAATTTTTCACTTTGTCATTAATGGCACAAGAAATGGTTGAAGGGATTGTAGCAGTTATTGGCGACAAAGCCATTTTAAAATCTGAAGTAGAGCAACAGTATTTACAACTAAGAGCATCTGATGTAACGAACAGCAACCTTAGGTGTGAGGTGATGGAAGAACTGATGTTTCAAAAGTTACTTAGTCATCATGCAGAAGTAGATAGCTTAGTTGTTACAGATGACGAAGTAAACGATGCTATTGACCAACGTATAGAGTATTTTATTAGTCAGATAGGTTCAGAAAAGAAGTTAGAAGAATATTTTGACAAGTCTATTTCTCAGATAAGAGAAGAATTCCAAACGATTTTTAGAGAACAGCGTTTAGCTCAGCGTATGGAAAGTAAAATAACTTCTAACCTTAAGGTTACTCCACAAGACGTTTTGAAATTTTACAATAAAATTCCAAAAGATAGTTTGCCAATATTCCCTGAAGAAATATACTTATCTCAATTGGTTGTTTATCCTCTTGTTGAAGAGTCAGAACGAGAACGAATAACCAAAAAATTAACAGGGTTCAAGCAACGTGTTCAAAATGGCGAGGATTTTTCATTTTTAGCCTCGTTATATTCAGATGACCCAGGCTCTTCTAAAAATGGTGGTGATTTAGGTTTTATGAAAAAAGGTAAGTTAGTCCCTAAATTCGAATCTGTGGCTTTTCGCTTGCAAGAAGGCGAATTATCTGATGTTGTAGAAACTAAGTTTGGCTTTCATCTTATACAAATGGTAAAAAGAAGAGGGCAAGAATTTAACGTTCGCCATATCCTTATAAAACCTAAGATAAGTTCTAAGTCAGTTGAGAATGCCAAGGCTAAACTAGATAGTATTATCCAATTTATGGCAAAAGATACTTTGTCATTTGAGCAATTAGCCATTAAGTATTCAGAAGACGAGTCTAAAAATAATGGAGGTAGAATTGTAAATACTCAAACGGGTTCATCATCATTTGTATTAGAAGAATTGGAATTCTCAGTATCATCTACAATAGACGGTCTTAAAGAAGGCGAATATTCTAAGCCAACGGTTTTTGTTAGTTTTGATGGTCGTAAAGGTTGCCGCATAATTAATGTCGATAGAATAATAGAAGAGCATAAAGCGAGTCTAAAAGAGGATTATGATCGTATTCAGAGTGTGGCACTTCAAGAGATGAAAGTGACGGTTTTGGACGAATGGAAAAAAGATATATTGAAAGAAACCTACACCGACATCAAAGAAGATTTTGACTGTGTGTGGAAAGATAATTGGAAAAAGTAATAGTAAGATGTCTGAAGTAGAAGAATTGGATGGATTTAAAGAATCCTACGAGAGATTTAGAAAAGAAATAGCCAAAGTAATAGTTGGGCAAGATGAAGTTGTTAAAAATGTGCTTATATCTATTTTTAGTCAAGGTCATTGTTTGCTAGTAGGGGTACCAGGTTTAGCCAAAACATTATTGGTTCAAACCATATCTCAGTCTTTAGGCTTAAAATTCAATAGAATACAGTTTACTCCTGACCTTATGCCATCTGATATTGTAGGTTCTGAAATTTTAGATGATAACAGACAATTTGTTTTTAATAAAGGGCCATTATTCGCAAATATCGTTTTGGCAGATGAGATAAATAGAACACCTCCCAAAACTCAAGCAGCTTTGTTGGAGGCTATGCAAGAAAAAGCCGTAACGGCGGCAGGTAGTCGTTATGAATTAGGTAAACCGTTCTTCGTTTTAGCTACGCAAAACCCTATTGAACAAGAAGGTACTTATCCTTTGCCTGAGGCTCAATTAGACCGTTTTATGTTTAACGTTGTCTTAGACTATCCATCGTATGAGGAGGAGCTAGAAGTCATTAAAAGTACAACCTCGGACAAAACTGTAATTTTGGATAAAGTACTTGATGCTGAGCAAATTATACGCTATCAGCAATTGATACGCAAAATACCTGTTGCTGATAATGTAATGGAATACGCAGTTAAACTTGTAGCAAAGACACGTCCAAACACCCCCTTGGCAACAGAAAGAGTTAATCAGTTTATCGCTTGGGGAGCAGGGCCTAGAGCCTCTCAGTTCTTAGTGGTAGGTGCTAAATGTCATGCGGCTATTAATGGTAAGTATTCACCAGATATAGAAGATGTCAAAGCTGTAGCTGAACCTATTCTGAGACACCGATTAGTTAAAACGTATCAAGCTGATGCCGAAGGCATTAGTATAGAACAACTTATTCAAGAGCTTTTATAGATGATAATACCCATTGTAGCATACGGAACAAAGGTTTTAAAACAGAAAGCTGAAGATATTTCTAGCGATTATCCCAACCTAAAACAGTTGATTGTGGATATGTTTGAAACTATGTATGAAGCTAGTGGAGTAGGTTTAGCAGCACCTCAAATTGGTAGGAGTATCCGTTTGTTTATTGTTGATGGTAGCCCTTTTGCCGATGAAGACGCTGATATGGAAGGCTTTCGCAAGGTATTCATCAACCCACAAATAGTCGAAGAAAGTGGCGAAGAATGGAATTTCAACGAAGGTTGTTTGTCCATTCCAAGTATTAGAGAAGATGTATCACGTCTTTCTAAAGTTCGTATCCGTTATCAAGACCAAGATTTCAATACCATAGAGGAAGAATATGATGGCACTAAAGCCCGAATCATACAACACGAATACGACCATATTGAAGGTGTGCTTTTTACAGATTACCTAAGTGCCATAAAGAAACGCCTTTTGAAACGTAAACTAAACGATATTTCTAAAGGTAATGTAAAGGTCGATTATCGCATGAAATTTCCACTGAAAAAGGGTAGGTAGATACCTTTTATATTCATATTTGTATAAGAAAAAAAGTTTCTTTCAATGTTCTATTAAGGCATTGTTTACAAAAAAAGCTCAACTATTGTCTTGCTGAGCTTATTTGTGATCGCGACAGGATTCGAACCTGTGACCGTCTGCTTAGAAGGCAGATGCTCTATCCAGCTGAGCTACGCGACCAGTAAAAATGTGAGCGCAAATGTAAATATTTTTGAATAGATAGCATACAGTTAGTAATAAATAAGTTTGATGAGAATTGCGATTTAGCATGAAACAACTTTGTCAGTTTAAAAATCAGTATTTTTGTACCTCATTACTAACTAACCCTAATTCAAGTGAATTTCAAGTTTTTTCCTCTCATCTTCCTTATTTTTTTGATGGTCTTTTCATCGCCTTCATTTGCCCAAAATTGGCAGTCTAGTCCATCGTATAATGCTGATAGCCGACATCATCCCGTTACATTTTCAAACGACCGTTATGGTTTCGTTATGGCAGGGCAAAATGCTTTAGGAGAATACTTAGAAGATGCCTACAGATTTGATGCTCAAACAGAAAGTTGGGAGCAAATCGATGATTTTCCTGGTGGTCCTAGAGGTTACGCTTATGGTGTATCTAATAATACGACTGCTTATATCGGTTTTGGTAAATTCAATTCCGATTATCCTACTGATTGGTGGGCTTATGATATTCCCAATAATCAATGGACACAATTGGCTAATTTCCCATCTGCAGGAAGAAGTCACCCAGCACTAATACTAGTAGATGATAAGGTTTATGTAGGTCTAGGAAGTAATACTGCAAATTTAGGCGATTGGTGGGAGTACGATATCCCCTCTGACAGTTGGTCGCAAAAAGCCGATTTTGATTTTGGTGTTAGACACCATCCTTTTTATTTCGGTATAGATGGTATCCCTTATGTAGGCTTTGGTCATGGCAATAGTATAAATGGTGTTATCAATGTATATAATGACTTTTATAAATACGATGCTACAACGGATAGTTGGATAACATTAAATGAATTTCCTTCTGAGGGTAGAGTAGCGGGAACGCAATTTTCTTACAATGGTAAGGGCTATGTGCTAAGTGGTGATGGTGATGATCATGGCCCTTTGGATAGTGGTGAACTATGGGAATATACACCACAAACAGATAGTTGGGTACAATTAGAATCACACCCTGGAAATGCACGTTGGGCACCGGGTTGTTTTATGATTAATTGCGATTTATATTTTACTTCAGGTTATGATAGGATTAATCAGATTTACTCTAATGATTTGATTAAATTTAAACTTGGTGATGATTGTGGCTGTACTGATACTACGGCTTTAAATTACGACTCAGAAGCTTTATTTGATGATTTTAACTGTTGTTACGTAGGAGGTTGTACTGAGCCAACAGCTTTGAATTTTAATTCAGATGCTTGTCAAGACGATGGAAGTTGCATTATGCCAGAATTGGGTTGTACTAATCCATTATCAGAAAATTACGATTCTACAGCTAATGTCTTAGTTGCCAACGGCGGTGCCGTCGATAATCTAACTTATGGTGTTGGAGGTTTTCATACCAATGATGAATTTGATATGGTATTTGATTGTATAGAAGATGTAACTATCAATTCTGTTGATCTATATGCCCAAACTTCATTTGTGGTAGAGATTGAAATATTAGATGTCAACGATGTACAGATTTTTAGTGCAAACTTTTTTCTAAATGAGGGATTGAATACATTATCTCTAGATTACGAAATAGTAGCTGGTAACGATTATAAAATTGGTGTAATAGGGGATAATCAAGGCTTGTATAGAAATAATGATGTGGATTCAAGTATTTTTCCTATCAATATTTTGGATTATATCAGTATTACTGCCAATACCACCTCAAACCCTCAAAGTTATTTTTATTACTTCTACAATTGGCAACTCTCAGTAAGTTGTGATGATGCTTATGGATGTTTAGATACTTTAGCTTGTAATTATTCTAACTATGCAACTATTAGTGATTCATCTTGCGTGTATCTAGATGGTATTTGCGAAAGTTGTGAAAATGGCGTTATTATTGATAACGATTTTGATAATGATGGCATTTGCGATGATGATGAAGTGATTAGTTTTAATTGTATTGACAATTTTTGTATTGACCCTAGTGATGGTAGTGGTCAATTCTCTACTATCAACGATTGTTTGCAAAACTGTTCGTCAACAAATGAAAGTTGGAGATGTGATAATGGTGTATGTGGGGTCCTAAACGATGGGACAGGAGATTACTCAAGCTTAGAAGAATGTGAAAAACAATGTCAAGATATTTCTTCGATAATGGAAGATGAATTTAATCTCAATATATTCCCTAATCCATCTTATGATAGCTTTACATTAAAGTTTATTTCCAATGGCATTATTGATGTTAATGTGACCAATCTTATTGGTGAGAAAATTTTAAGCTATAAGTTAAATACAAATGGAAATCATACTATGATTTTGGATTTGTCTTCATATCCAAAAGGTATCTATAACCTTTTCATTAATACTAATAATAGAACCTCTAGCGAAAAGTTAATTTTACAATAGCAAGTCAAAAAATATGACAAATAAAAAAGGGTTTGATAATTATCAAACCCTTTTTTTATTCCGGTTATTAAGTGTCGGGGTGGCAGGA
>CAJWHN010000011.1 GCA_913041085.1 uncultured Flavobacteriales bacterium
CAGTAACGATACCCATATCGGCAAGTATAGAGGCATTGTGTGGTATAGCGTCATTAACCTCAAACTTATAGGCCCACCAGTCTGAAAAGGTTGATGCTCCAGCACCGTGTTCTTTCATCTTGTCAGCCACCTTATAGCCTTCCAAAATGTGGGTAAAGGTATTCAAGGTAAAGCCCATAGAATCGGCTACATGCATTAGCATATTAATCTCCGATTGTACGTAAGAGTGGCAAGTGATAAAGCGTTCGCTATTTAGGATTTCTACTAAGGTATTCATCTCTAAATCTTCTCTTGGGGCTTGGGTTCTTCTTTTTTCTGACAAGGACAAGGCGTTATAGTTTTGCCACTCTTTTTCGTATACCCTTGCTCGCATAAAGTGGTCGTAAAACACTTGTTCTACACCCATTCGTGTTTGTGGGAATCGAATACGTTCGTAATCGCCCCAGTTGGATTGCTTAACGTTTTCGCCTAAGGCAAATTTGATAAAACCATCAGCACCTTCAAACTTCATTTGGTCTGGGCTACTACCCCAACGGAATTTGATAATACCAGACTGCCCACCGATGGGATTGGCTGAACCGTGAAGTAATTGTGCTGTAGTTACGCCACCAGAAAGTTGACGGTAAATGTTAATGTCGTCTGAGTTTATCACATTAGCGATACTCACTTCTGCACTACTCGCTTGTGAGCCTTCGTTGACACCTCGGCTAATAGCTATGTGAGAATGTTCGTCTATGATACCAGAGGTGAGGTGCATGCCTTTAGCATCTATTTCTTGGAAGCTCTCTTTTTTGAATATTTCTTCAGCAACTATACCGACTCCTACTTTGACAATTTTGCCTTGTGAAATGGCTATATCAGCTTGGTCGATTGTACCTACATCTTCGTTGGTCCAAACCGTAGCATTTCTAAAAATAATGTTGTCTTGTGTAGGTTGTTGTTGCCAACCGTATGCCATATTTGGAAACCATGTTTCGCCGTAGTGGGGAACATTTGGGGTGTCTTCTTCGACTTCGTCTAGTTCCTCAAACGCTTTAATAAGTTGCGCCGACCAATCGAATGTTTGACCTTTAGGGTTCACGCCTGTTCCAACAAGTGTTTGCTTATCTTTTAAAGCGTTAATTCGAAAAACACCTTCGTCGGTTTCGTATTGTAAGTTGAGGTGAGGACCTTCTTGGGTTAATTTTACTTTAAAATCTAGTGAGTCAATATAGAGTTTGCCACTATACTTCTCCAAAGAACCACTAATTTTAAGGGTATCTTTTTCAGAACAGAGGTAGTGTCCTCTAAAATCAATACTTTTTGGTGTATTGATAGCGTACTCTTTTCCTTGTATCCAATTACTAATGAGCTCAGCGTCTTCAAAGATGGGGGCAGAGCTAACGATGAAGTTAGCTAACTTTCCTTTTTCTAGTGTGCCTATTCTATGGCTCATTTCTATCATTTCAGCGGGATTGGTTGTCAGTGCTGCTAGGGCGTCACTTTCACTCAAACCGTGCTCAATAGCGGTCTTTACTTTATCTAAAAATTGACTTTTATTTTTCAGCTTAGAGCTAGTAAATGCCACAAATATATTGTTGTCAAAAAGTACTGCTGGATTGGTTGGGGCTAATTCCCAATGTTTCATTTTCTTGAGAGACACCATATCTGCAGCTTGTGGATTGCTAACGTCATAAGCGTCTGGAAAATTTAATGGAATAACCAAAGAAAAGTTAGTATTGACTAGCTCATTTATACGCTGATATTCATCGCCATTACCCACGATATAATAGTCTATCTCAAATTCATCTGCTATCTTATGAATTCTAAATATATCTAGCTTATCCCTAACTTCAAAAAATTGTGGGGAGTCTTGAAGATCGTTCCAAGCTTCTAGAGAACGGTTGTATTCTTTGTCTTGCCCTTGAGCATACCATTCGGCGTCAAGATAGCTTTGGTGAAGTAGAGCTAATGTTCCCATTAATGAGCTCGGGTATTTTTGTCTTGATGTTCCCTTGCTCAGTGAGTAATGAGCACTTGCTTTGCCTTTCAAGATGCTTTTGTTTTCAGTGCCATCTGCTAGTGTGGCTAATAAACCACTACCTCTGGCGATACCATTATTTTGATGGCTTAGTACCACGCCAAAACCTGCTGAACGGTAGCTGTCGGCTTCATTTTCATTGTAAGCAAAAAGGCTATTAGCATTGAATTCAGGGTGTATGGCTTCATTCCAACCAGCACCACTTTTAGTATTGCTTTTATATTGTGGTGAGGGTTTCCACTTGACTTTTTTAGGTTCATCTATACCGTAGTTAGCATTTAAATCTATGAAAGATGGGTAAATGTATTTGCCCTTCATATCGTGAACGATAGCCCCTTGTGGAATTGTGGTATCGGCATCGGCTCTAAGAATCTCATCACCTTTTATGATGAGTGTTCCATTTTGGATACTTTGTTGGGGAGAAACAACTAAAGTTGCATTGATAAAAGCATGAGTAGATTCGTAACTATTAACGACTCCATTTACAGGAAACGTATGTTGTGCTAGAGCCGAAATAGCAAAGCTTAAGCTAGTAAAAACGATTAAAAGATACTTCATTGTTAATTGTTAATTTTAGGGTGTTAAATTACAAATTACTGACGGATATAATTCCTTACCTTTGCCAAAAATTAATTTTATGTACATCGGACTATTACATTTACATTCAAACTTACCTTTTATACTTATATTATTGATTGGTGCTGTATTGGTAAAATCTTTAATCGGCTGGATACAATCCTCTCCTTTTGATAAGCTGTCTAATAAATTGGTGTTGTTTGCCATGATAACAGCGCATATTCAATGGGTGGTTGGTGCTATACTCTATTTTGTTAGCCCTAATGTCAAAAGTTTAGGCCAAGCTATGGGGGACTCTCTTTCTCGTTTGTATGCTTTAGAGCATCCTTTGATGATGACTATTGCTTTGGTCTTGCTAACAGTGGCACGTTCTAAGTCTAAAAAATCTGAAGATGCTAGTAATCATCGTAGAACCTTCATTTTATTTGCCATTACAACACTTTGTATAGTTTGGTCTTTACCTCCAAGTTGGTTATAATATGAGTCAAAAGCTTACTCACGATTTTGTTGAGGAAAGAGCCGTTTTGGTTGGTTTGATAACAAATGACCAAAACGAAAGTCAAGCCAAAGAGTATTTGGAGGAATTGGACTTTTTAGCTCATACTGCTGGGGCAATCGCAGTTAAACATTTCACTCAAAAATTAGCTATTGCTAACCCCAAAACATTTGTTGGAAAAGGCAAACTCATTGAGATAAAACGCTTTATCAAAGATGAAGATGTTCAACTGGTCATTTTTGACGATGAGCTTGGGCCTTCTCAGCTTAGAAATATTGAAAAGGAATTGGAATGCAAAATATTAGATAGGAGTAACCTTATTCTTGATATTTTTGCGTCAAGAGCACGAACTGCCCACTCTCGCACACAAGTAGAATTAGCTCAGTACCAATACCTTTTGCCCCGACTGACCCGTATGTGGACTCACTTAGAACGTCAAAAGGGGGGTATCGGAATGCGTGGACCGGGGGAAACGCAGATAGAAACCGATAGACGTATCATTCAAGATAAAATAGCCCTACTCAAAAAGAAGTTAATTAAGATTGACAAACAAAAAGCCATTCAAAGGGGTAATAGAGGAGCTTTAGTTAGGGTGGCTTTAGTTGGTTATACCAATGTAGGTAAATCAACCATAATGAATAGCTTGTCCAAATCGGAGGTCTTTGCTGAAAACAAATTGTTTGCCACTTTAGATACAACCGTAAGAAAGGTGGTTATTGGCAATTTACCTTTTTTATTATCTGATACCGTAGGCTTTATTCGCAAATTGCCTCATCAATTGGTCGAAAGCTTTAAATCGACTTTAGACGAAGTTAGAGAAGCCGATATTTTATTGCATGTAGTTGATATCTCACACCCTAATTTTGAAGAACAAATAGACATAGTCCATAAAACCTTAGACGAAATTAATGCGTCTGATAAGCCGAGCGTTATGGTCTTCAATAAGGTGGACGCTTTCACTTACGAAAAGAAAGACGAAGAAGATTTGACACCTGCTACAAAAGCCAATATTTCATTGGAGGAGTGGAAACATACTTGGATGGCAAAAAGTGGAGATAGCATTTTTATATCGGCTTTGCAGAAAGATAATTTTAATGCCTTTAGGGATAAATTATACGAAATGGCTAAAGAAATCCACGCCAAACGTTTTCCTTACAACAGTTTTTTGTATTAATTTTTGATCTTTCGAGGCAGTTTGTCCCATACTAATTGGTAAGAGTGGTCAATCCATTCTTGTACTTGCTTTAAGGAAAGTCCATCAATTATGATGGTGTTCCAATGTTTTTTGTTGGAATGATATCCGGGGATTACTTGCCAATAAGCTTCTCTTAACTCTGTGGCTTTTTCAGGCTCACATTTGAGGTTCATTCTCAAGGGGTCTTGCTCTAAGGAAATGAGAGCAAACATTTTGTGGTGTACCTTAAAGACTAAAGTGCTTTCGTCAAAAGGAAAACTTTCACTAACGTATTTTTTGGCTAAGCAATAATTTCTTAATTCCTCTATCATAATAAGGCGTAAAGCGTAGGTCTGCTAGGACTAGCGTCATTGTGAAATGGGGCGAAGCTAAGGTTGAGCAAATATCGTCCGTCTTCGATTTTTGATGGCACGTAAATTAGCTCTGTAATACTACAATCTATTCTAGTATTTTGAGGATAGTCCCAAAAGGCGTGGTGAGCTGCCAAAATACCATAGTCTTGTTCTTTATCTACGGACGGCAAGTCAATGAGTAAATGCTTTACGCCTAAGTCTCTTAACAATTGAGCGGTTTCTTTTTCCAAATAGGTAGGGTTGGTGTTAGAATAGGCCATTGTTTTTTTATCCTCGCCATTTGGTAGAGTTCTTATAACTATAGCTTCAATATTGTTTTCAATAAGGTTTTGAATTTGTGTTTTAGTAATGACTCTATCATCGTCTTGCTTTGTAGGCTCTATACTTATCAATTGGGCGTTAAAAAAATAGCTGGTAATACAGTCGTTAACAGATTCTTTGTTTTCTGAAATATGTCCTACACACTCGGTGTGTGTGCCATGCCCGTGAGGGTTGAAAGAAATATTGAAAAAATTGACAGAGCCACCTTGTTTGACTTCTCCTACCCAGTCGTCCATAACAACAGCTTCCATTTTCACTTCTGGTACATACCAGGCCGTAGGATTGTCTAGGCCTGCTTTTAATGGTAAGGAAATATCTATAGGTTTAGATAAATCGACTTTAAATGATTGTCCTTGATGTGTAATGTTTGCTAACATGGCTTAAAAGTATTCAAAATTTAATAAATGGTCTTTTTTTTAGTGTTTTTGTCAATTCTGGGCTTTTTGGCTCGTCATTTTTATAAAAAAACTTCTTTTTTTGGTAAAAATTCTCAAAAATGGCACAAAAAACGCTGAAAAGTGTCTGATTTTGTCATTTTTTGTGTTGTTATTTTTTTCGTCTTTTGTAGTTTGGTAAAAATCAGTTTTTTTGCCAAAAAGAGACAAAAACTATTAAAAAAAGGCTAAAAACGTTCAAAAACGTTCAAAAATAGGAATTTATCTTAAATTGTTAGTTTAGTTGATGTAAAAAAGTTCTGATGCCACCCAATCGGCAACCAATTTGCCTTTTTTTGTCAACACTAAAAAATTCCTTTTTTGTTCAATTTCGCCATTTTTTAGCCATTTTTTTATAGAAAAGGTTAAAAAATCGACTAAAAATGGTGAAAAACGAGATTTTACATAATCTAAATTACAACCCTCTTTAGTGCGTAATGAGGTTAAAACGTATTCGTTAAAGCGTTGTTCTTGGCTAAGCACCTCAAAATCGTTGTTTAGTTGCCCTTTTTTAATAGAGTTGATATAGCGTATATTATTCGAAATATTCCAGATTCTTCTTTCCCCATCGAAGGAATGTGCTGAAGGTCCTAGCCCTAAATATTTTTCATCTGTCCAATAACTGCCGTTGTGTTTAGCTTCGTACCCTTTCTTAGCAAAGTTGGATATTTCATATTGTTCTAGTCCATTCTTAGGAATGAAATCCATTAGCATTTCAAACTGAACTTTACTTTTATCTTCGTCTAGTGGTAACTGTTTCCCTTTTTTTATAGCGTGATGTAGTGGCGTCTTTTCTTCTACCGTTAGTCCATAGGCAGATAAGTGTGGTACGTTTATATCAATAACGGTTTGCATATTTTCTTGCCATTGTTCATGGCTTAAGGTAGGTGTGCCATAAATAAGGTCAACGGTTATGTTTTCCCAACCTGCATCTTGCACTCGCTTAATAGAGTCGTGGGCCTGATGGACATTATGAGCTCTATTCATGTATTCTAAATCCTTAGCTTTGAAAGATTGCACCCCTATGCTCAATCGATTTATAGGTGTGTCCTTTAGCTCCTTGACCTTTTGTTCAGTCAAATCGTCTGGATTGGCCTCTATAGTTATTTCTTCCACATTGTCGAGTTCAAAGCTTTGGTTTAATGCCTCAAATAAACCTTTTATTTCATCTTGCGATAATATAGTTGGTGTGCCCCCTCCAAAGTAAATTGTCCGTATCTTTGTACCTGCTAAAAATGACGATTGAATTTTCATCTCATTAACTAAGGCATTTAATAAATCTTCCTTTGTTTTTAGAGAAGTGGAAAAATGAAAATCGCAATAATGGCACTGCTGTTTACAAAAAGGAATATGTATATAAATACCAGACACTCCACAAAAATAGTTAAGAATTTGACTTATTCAGCCTGTAAATTATTTTACTTTATGCTGTATTTTTGCATTGTTTCACCTTTATTAATTTCTTGTCAAACTAAAACAACGCCGACACCAATGAACCATAATTATTTTGAAAATTTAAGCCCTGAAGAAAAAAGAGTAATTGTAGATAAAGGGACAGAAGCCCCATTTACTGGCGAATACGATAACTTTTATGAAGCTGGTATTTTTGTCTGCCGAGCTTGTGGTAGTCATTTGTACGATTCATCCGATAAGTTTGATGCTGGTTGTGGTTGGCCAGCTTTTGACACGGTTAAAGATGGGGCGATAAAGAAAACTTCCGATTTTGATTTGGGTTACGAGCGTACAGAAATTACATGTGCTAAATGTGACGGTCATCTTGGACACGTCTTTGTTGGTGAAAACCTAACTCCTGAAAATACACGCCATTGCGTGAACAGTATCAGTGTTCGTTTTATTGCTGATGAAAAATTGAAGAAAGCCACTTTTGCGGCTGGTTGTTTTTGGGGGGTTGAAGAACTTTTTAGAACGCTTAAAGGGGTTTACTCTACAGATGTAGGCTACATTGGTGGTCATACCAAAAATCCGACCTACAAAGAGGTCTGCTATGAGAATACCATGCATGCTGAAGCAGTAGAAGTTGTCTACGACCCCACACAAATTAGCTTTGATGAACTGATACAGCTTTTTTGGGAAAACCATAACCCAACGACACTTAATCGTCAAGGTCCTGATGTAGGAACTCAATACCGTTCGGCTGTATTCTTCCACGATAGCGAACAAGAAGACATTGCTAAGCGTACCAAAGATGAATTAGATAAGTCTGACAAGTTTAGTCAGTCCATAGTGACAGAAATTGTGCCTGCTCAAACGTTTTACAGAGCAGAAGAATATCACCAAGAATATTTATTTAAACGAGGTAAAGGTAGCTGTGGAATTTAATTTCTGTGTAGAGAAATACGAAAGGTTGTCCCTTCTTTTGATGAACTTTTGACGTATAGTCTGCCTAAGTGATACTCCTCAATAATTCGTTTTGATAAGGATAACCCTAGTCCCCACCCTCTTTTTTTGGTAGTAAATCCAGGTTCAAAAATACGTTTGAAATTGGCTTTTTGTAATCCTTTTCCGTTGTCGCTTATATCAATTTTTAGATAATCCGAATCGCTGAATAGTGTGATTTTAATCAGTCCCTTTCCATCCATCGCATCTGCGGCATTTTTGCAGATATTTTCTACAACCCATTCAAATAATGTACTATTTATTGGAGCAGTGGAGTTGTTACATTGATTGTCGAGTTCTAAGTGTACATTAGAGGACAGTCTATCTTGTAAATAGGATACCGTTTGATTTAGAATTGCATATATGCTTTCATTTTCCAATTTAGGTTTTGAGCCTACTTTTGAAAAACGTTCTGTTATAGTTTCTAATCGTTTAACGTCTTTGTTTATCTCCTTACTAATTTCAGTCATTCCTTCTTTAGCTTTAAGAATTTCCACCCACGCTATTAGTGAAGATAGGGGAGTGCCTATCTGGTGAGCCGTTTCTTTTGCCATTCCTGCCCATACCAAATTTTGTTCTGACTTTTTGGAGCGATTGAATGCTAAATAGGCAATACCCACATATAAGAATATAACTAGTAATTGTAAAAGAGGGTAAAAGCGTAACTGACTTAAAATGTAGGAGTCTTTGTAATAGAGGTATTGTGTTAAGATGACTTGTCCATTCATTTTGGCTTCAATGATGATGGGTTCGTGTTGCTCCATCATAATACTCAGTTGTCTTTGTAAAAACGCTTCTTGATTAGGTCGTTGAGGTAAATTTCTATTTCCTATTATTTCGCCAACCTCATTGGTAAGAATAATAGGTATAGTTGTGTTTTCTTGCATGATGCGACTTGCCAAAATATTATTGGTAGGTCCCATACCAGAATTGACCAATTGATTGGTGGCTTCTGCCCACAATTCTATCTTTTTTCTTTCTTCTGTATCTAAATCACTAACGAGTTTGTTGGTGTAGGTTAGTGATGCTAGGCAGATGATAGTGGCAAAGATAAAAAGGACAATTTTCCAATTCTTCCTCGTGCTATATATATTTATTCCTCCCATTCAATGATATTATCGTAGTCCGGATTACCTTGTAAATGATTATCGTTGTTTTTATCCTTAAACTGATTTTTAATAACGTCTTTTAGTTCTTTTTTCTCTTTCTTAAAACCATCACTTAGCGACTCTCTTAGTCGTAAGGTATTGTATGAAATTTGTGGGTCATCTACTGTGCCTTGCATTTTTAAGAACATAGTCATACCTTTAACACCATCGTCTTGAACGATACCAAATTCGGATACCTTTTTCTTGTTTTCTCGTCTAAACTTATTGCCCAATATTTCATTCAAAAGGATTTTAAACTCATAGTCCATAAGGTTGTCAAAGGAGTGTGTTCCTGCTCCAGCAATATCTATGGCAGTAGAGTGAATTTCCATAAATGGTATGTCAATTAAGTTATTTTTAATCTCAATTTGGTTTTCTAAAGTAGAAAATTTTATTCGTTTTAATTCCTCTACACTAATATAATCTGACATCATCATTAAAGGTTCAAAGTCCAAAAGCTCTCCATTATTAATTTTTACATCGATAAAAGAGTAGAGGTGCTCATCAATAGGGTTGAAGTATATATCCCATTCGTTTCTTAAATAAATCTCTGAATCTATCTTTCCTTTCAAATGTTTGTGACGCATTGTAGTTTGCCCGAAGTTATGAAACTCATAAAATAGCTGTCGAACATTAATATTGTCTAGCCCTGTAGTGCTAATTAGCCTTAATTTACCATCTTTGACTTGCTCAAAAGTGACGTTTGATGTAATCTTTCCTGACATAGTTTCTAGCACAATATCTTTGGCTTTGAGCAATTTGTTTTTGTAGCTAATTTTCGAGGAAAAGTTTCGCATATGGAAACGATCGAAAGTTAAGTCTATAAGATTGAGGTTTATGTTAGCAACAATATCGTTAGGTAAGCTTATGGCTTGCGGCTTACTTTCTTGGGTTGTTTCTGAGGTCTTGTCTGTTTCATCTAAAAATTCGTCTATTATCATCCAGTCAGAGCTGAGGTCACCGGCAATTTTTAAATCAGCATTTTTAAGGAATAAATAGGAAAATACATTTTCTATACCTCCAACAAATTTGATTTTACTCTCTTTAGCAAGTGTGCCATTAAAAGCTGAGATATTCACATTGTCATCGATAAGTTTCAAGCTGAGCTTAGCATTGCTTAATTGGGGGCTTTGTTCATCACTATGAAGGCTTAAGTTGTCTATGGTTAAATCTGCTATTTTTTCAGCCATTGCCAAGTCATATGTGACTTTATTTTTAAGGCCTATTTTTCCCTTGTATGTGCCTTTGATTTTGGCGTCACCAATCAAGGATATAAAATCGTGTTCATAGCCCCATTTCTCTATTTCAGAGAGTTGCATTTGAGTGTTGAAGTCAGTAATAAGGGTAGGGTTTTCGAGCCCTTGTATAGTTGCATTAGCTTCAACTAACTCGCCATTAGCAGTAAATTGTATGTTGTCGAGTTTTATTTCTGTACTAGCGTCTGTACGCTGTTTGCCATTAGAATAACTTCCCTTCAAAGCTGTCTCATTCATGTCAAAAGGTAAATCGTCACCCTTTATATAGCCTTCTTTCAAATCAAAATCAACATTTATGTAGGCTTCTTTCTGTTGGTCGCTGATGTAGTTTAATTTAATTTTGCTTTTTCCTTGCAGTTCATAGCCTTCTAAAGATGAAAGATAATTTTTAGGAATAAGTTTTAAAGTGGGTTCTAGCTCGAATTCAGATGTGTTTACTTTGACTGAAATAGCTTTGTCCGTACTCACAAAGTCTAAGTCCATTTGTATGTCGCTTAAAGCTATGGTTGATTTAATATTTAATACTAATGTATCTATAACTATGTCACCATTGAGGTTTATTTTTTTTGATGGCAGGTGATTTATTCCGTCTAAAATCAGTTTTTCGTTGGTGATATCGCCTTGAAAATTGATTTCTGTTCTACCATTATTGATACTCAGTTGTAGCTGGCTTTCATTATTGACAATAACAGAATGAATATCATCTACAGCATAAGCAATTTTAAAATTTTCTAAGCTGATGTTTTCTAAGCCAAAGTCTGTGTTTTCTTTTTGTGAGCTATCATGAGTACTGTGCCAAATTACATAGTTTGGCATACTGTCCTTGTAATATATTGATGCAAAACCATTTTTTAAAGTTAGCTCTTGAATGATGAAAATATTGTTATATAAATCTAGTGCATTAAATTTCAGCTGGAGTAACTCTATTTCACACAATGTGTCTTCTTGAAAAGCATCAATAGCAAGAATATTGTTGAGTTCAATACTAGCAAATGGGAAATTTTTAATGACAGAAAACTCAATATCACCAATTTTGATGGGTGATTTTAAGCGTTTGTTTATTTCTTTAATTACTACTTGTTCTAGCTCATCTTGTTGGTAATAGATGTATGCAGCGGAAGAACCAACCATTAAAATGGTTAATACAATCAGGGCGAGTAAAATACGTTTAAGAATGCGCATAATTTTTTAACGGCTAGATTAAAATAGTATTATGCTAAATTAAATCATTTTTAGCATTGATACTTCTTTATCGCTTAAAAATCTGTGTCTACCTCTTGGAATATCTTTTTTGGTTAACCCTCCAAAATATACTCTGTCCATTCTTACAATTTTATATCCTAAGTGAGCAAATAGGTTTTTTAAGGTGCTGTTTTTGCCGATGTGAATTTCTACACCAACTTCTTTTTTTGGTGAATTTTGAACGTAAGAAATAGTTTCTATATCTACCACGTACCCATCTACACTAACTCCTTCTTTTATTTTATTCATATCTACCGCTTTTAGGTTTTTATCTAGCGTAATGTGGTATATTTTTTTTACTCGCTGTTTGGGGTAGGTTAGTTTTTTGGATAGTTCGCCATCGTTGGTAAATAACAAAAGACCAGAAGCAATTCTTTCTAGGCGACCGACAGGATAAAGCCGTTCTTTACAGGCTTTAGCAATGAGTTCGTATACATTTTTCTTTTTAGGATCGTCAGTGCTTGTTAGGTAGTCTTTGGGTTTGTTTAATAGTAAATAACGCTTAGTTTCTGAGGCTATGGTTTCGTTATTGAATTTAACGGTATCTGTAGGCAGAACTCTAAAGCCCATCTCCACAATAATTTTACCATTGACTTGTACAAGCCCTGCTTTTATAAGATTATCAGCTTCTCTACGTGAACTAATTCCAGAATGTGCAATGAACTGATTCAGTCGCATTCCAGGCTTATCGCTTTTTATTGGCTTTTTAGAGATTCGCTTAGCAAAGGGTTTTTTAAATCCAGACTTTTTATTATCACCTTTATTGAAGCCTCCTCTAGAACCCTCTTTCTTATTTTTATTAGAACTCTTATTCTTTCTTTCCATCTCCCAAATTTGTGCAAAGGTAGCTAAATCACTAATTAAAATACATTTTCTAGGTGCTCAATCTTAGGAGTTCTGTTTTTAGCACTATGCTGATAATATCGAAACGTAGTTCTAGTTCCAATTCGTTAATTTCTAAATAGGCTTCGGAGGCCTCTTTCATAAGGGCTTCTTTACGAATACTAATAAACTCTTTGGGTTGACCATAACGCTCAGTACTTCTAGTTTTGACTTCAACAAAAACTAAGGTCCTTTTATCTTGAGAAATTATATCGATTTCGGCTTTTTGCCAACGCCAATTTCTCTCTAATATGTGATGTTTTTTACAGGCTATAAAGTGCAAAGCTATAGCTTCACCTTGACGCCCTATTTCATGGGCTTTGTTCATAGTTTAACCTAGATTGTTTATCTACTTTAAGTTCAGCTATCACACCCAATTTCAGTACTCTATTGTCTTTTATGTGTCCAGCAGGAAAACCAAAACATACAGGGTAGTTATATTCAGAAACTGCATCTTTGATGATTGATTCCGCATCTTTGCCGAAAGGAATAGTATTGTCGTTCATTTTTGTCATTCCTCCGACAATTAGTCCTTTAAGATTAGATAACTTACCACTTCTTTTGAGGTTCATCATCATTCTATCTATATGGTATAGGTATTCGTCCAAGTCCTCTATAAATAATATTTTTCCATCAGTATTGAGGTCTGAGGGACTACCTATAAGGCTATATAAAATGGATAGATTGCCTCCAACGATTTGTCCTTTTGCCTCTCCAAATCTATTGAAAGGGTGGTGGTCTATTTTTATACTTAAATGTTTCCCGAGTAAAGCATCTTTTAAACTCATCACAGCCTTAGAAGTATTGCTGGAAAAACTAATTGGCATAGTGGAGTGTAAAGTAGCAACATTAAGTTTGTGTATGTGCGAGTGTAAAACCGTAATGTCACTAAATCCAGCTAACCATTTGGGGTTTTTCTGAAAATGACTAAAATCAATGTCATCTATTATGCGAACAGTTCCATAGCCCCCACGAACACATAGAATAGCTTTAATATCTTGATTGTCCAACATCGATTGTAAATCCTTAGTGCGTTCATCATCTTGGCCAGAAAATTGATGGTAATTATTAAATAGATTTTCTCCTAAGACAACTTCTAGTCCCCAGCTTTCAATACATCTTATAGCTTCTTGTAATTCATCTCTGCTAATTTTTCGTGCTGTTGAAATCAAGCCTATTTTATCACCTTGTTTTAAGTGGGTCGGTATGTGTAAACTAGTTTGTTCTTTATTCATCGTCTAGGTATGCTACCTTTTAATATCTTTGCGAAGATAAATTTTTAGAACAAGTTAATGACAAAAAAAAGATATACGGTCACTTCTGCTTTGCCTTACGCCAACGGACCTTTACATATTGGACACATTGCTGGAGCATATCTTCCTGCTGATATTTATGTTCGTTACAGAAAATCAAAACAAGATGATGTCTTGTTTGTTTGTGGCTCTGACGAGCACGGTGCCGCCATTACATTAAGGGCAAAAAAAGAAGGACTTAGCCCTCAAGAAATTGTTGACACTTATCATCAGCTCAATAAACAATCGTTTGCTGACTTTGGCATTAACTTCGATATTTATTACCGTACCTCAGACCCATTACATCATCAAACCGCTAAAGAATTCTTTGAGGTTTTGCATGAAAAAGGGGTATTTACAGAAACTGTATCCCAACAATTCTTTGATGAAGAGCATAAGCAGTTTTTAGCCGACAGATACATTGTTGGTACCTGCCCTAAGTGTGGTAACGATAATGCTTATGGCGATCAATGTGAAAAATGTGGTTCTGCTTTAAGTCCTAATGAGTTGATAAATCCAAAATCTACTCTGAGTGGTAACGAACCAGTAATGAAAGAAACTAAGCATTGGTACCTACCTATGCAAGAGCATGAAGATTGGCTAAGGGATTGGATAGAAAATGGCGTTTTTAATGGAAAACAACGGCATAACCCTAAACATTGGCGTTCTCAAGTCATTGGTCAGTGCAAATCTTGGATTGATGGCGGCTTAAGAGAACGGGCCATGACTCGTGATTTAGATTGGGGTGTAAAAGTACCTATAGAAGGGGCTGACGGTAAGGTTTTGTACGTTTGGTTAGATGCTCCTATTGGCTACATTTCAGCCACTAAACAATGGGCTCTTGATAACAATAAAAATTGGCAAGACTATTGGCAAAATGATGCTGAACTTATTCATTTCATAGGCAAAGATAACATCGTTTTTCATGCTATTATTTTTCCTATTATTCTAAAGGCACACGGCGATTTTGTATTGCCTACTAATGTTCCTGCTAATGAGTTTTTAAATTTGGAAGGACAAAAGCTATCTACTTCTAGAAATTGGGCAATTTGGCTACACGATTATTTGAAAGATTTCGAGGGTCAACAAGATGTTCTACGTTATGCCTTATGTTCTACAGCTCCTGAATCTAAGGATACCGATTTTGCATGGGCTGACTTTCAAACTAGAAACAACAGTGAGTTAGTCGGAATTTTTGGCAATTTTATAAATAGGGTGGTTGTTTTAACCAACAAATATTGGGACGGTCATATTCCTGCTAAAGGCAATTTAACTTCTTATGACGAAGAAGTGTTAGCAGAGCTTTCTAACTGTGCTGATAAAGTCGGGCAATTGATTGAAAACTACAAGTTAAGAGAAGCCTTATCGGGAGTAATAAATTTAGCAAGATTGGGCAATAAATATTTAGCAGATACTGAGCCTTGGAAGTTGAAAAAAACGGACGAAAAAAGGACTCAAACGATTTTAAATATTGCTTTGCAGATTGCGGCTCACCTTTCAGTTTTTTCTGAACCTTTTCTGCCATTTACAGCTCATAAATTGAGTGATATGCTAAATATTGAACAAGGTCGTTGGGATAAGGTTAAAGAATTACAGTCGGGGCATAAAATCAACGGAGCAAATTTGTTGTTTACCAAGATTGAAGACGAAGTTATTGATCAACAGTTGTCAAAACTAAAGGCTTAAATTAATATCTTTGAGCATATAATTTAAATCATGAAGTACGTTTTACTTGCTTTTTTATTATTTATATCCCCGCAGCTTTTTTCACAATGTGATGGGCGATATGAAACTGAAATTTTTGATGAAGTTTCTAAAACCATTGTTGAATACACAGGTGTTTACGATTGGTCAGCTTTAGATTCTGGCTTGGATATGGATATTTACCAGCCTGTAGGCGATACAGCTACAAATAGACCATTGCTGATTTTTGCCCATGGGGGAGTATACATAGAAGGAGATAAAAATAGCAATACAATGGTTACTCTTTGTGAAGCATTTGCTAAAAGAGGTTATGTTACCGCTTCAATACAGTATAGGTTAACTAATCTACAAAGTTTATTAAGTGCTAATTCTTATAATATTTTTTCTCAGACAGTTGTTAATTCTATCTCTGACATGAAATCTGCGGTTCGTTATTTTAGAAAGGATTTTAAAAACAATAACAATAGCTTCGGAATTAATACAAATCAAATTTTTGTAGGGGGGTATTCTGCTGGTGCAGTGACAGCAGCCCATTTGTCTGTTATAGATGAAGGTGAAGTTCCTGAAGAGTTTCAGTCTTTTTTTGAAAAATCTGGTGGTATTGAAGGAAATAGTGGTAATCATGGATATTCATCAGAGGTCAGTGGAGCAATTCTCTTAGCGGGGGCAATTAACACAATAAATTTCCTTGATGAGAATGATCCTCCAATTGTAAGTGTTCATTCAACAGATGATAATACTATTGACTACGAATGCGCAAGTCCTTTGAGTAATTTAGAAATATTTTTAGATCTTCCAGTTCTGTGTGGATCGGGAAAAATTCATGATGAATTAGATAATATTGGTGTTTTAAATGATTTATATACTTTTTCTTTTGGAGGTCATTCTGCGCCGATCATTAATCTTGAGGGAACAGCAATCCCGTTCATTAGTGATTTTTTGTATGATTTGATTTGTCAATCTACATCTGTTGATGGCCAAGAGTCGCCATTATTTTCTGTGTATCCAAACCCTTGTCAAAACTATATAAATATTGAAAATTTGAATAAAATAAACAGTATAGTTATTGTTGATATGCTAGGTAACATTGTGCTAGAATCACAGCTTAATACTGGCGTGAATCAAATTAATACTAGTGCAATTAGCAAAGGTGTTTATGTTATATATTCCACAGATGAAATTTCTGAAAAGCAACTTTTTATCAAAAACTAGTCTAAAAAGATAATTAAAGAATAACAAAAAATAAATATCATATAAAGAGATATTAGTGGTTTGAAAAGCCGGAATATTCTAAAAATTAGAATAGCGTATTTTTTTGAGTAAAAACAAAGTAAAAAAAGCAAGAAAACATAAGTTGAAATTAGAGCTATAAAAGCTTCTAAGAGTTTGATTTTCATAGTTTAAGGAGTAATAATTCACCCTCAAATTTAGTAAAATGAATTCAATTGTAAATTTACTTCTTGCAAGAGCTTAATTTTTGAGAATAAAATCAGATTAACACTCTTTTGTTTATTTCTTTTAATACTATCTTGCATATATGTAGAAACTTTGTTAATTTTTGTATCTTGCGAATCAAAATTTCAGATAATTTAAAACTTAAATATTTTGAAAATAATAGATAAGATAAAGGTAATAGCGATTTTTCTAGTTTGCTTTACCTCCGTTCTTCAATCCAATGCTCAATGTAGCTCCTTCAGTGTGATTGTAGTTCAAAACGATTTATGTAATAGCAACGGAATTGTCGATGTGGTTTATTCTCATCCTTACAGTATAGAAGTTCAGTTCCCAAACTTTACAACAACAACTATTAATTCTACTCAAGACACCATTACTCTTACGGGTCTATTTGGAGGAGATTATGCCATCACTACACAAGGTGTTAATAATTGCTCGGAAACAATCACACTAACTTCTAACACAATTGCTACTTCTGTATTTAGTCCTCAAACAAACGGCTATAACATAAATTGCTATGGAGATTGTGATGGTGAATTTTCGTTAGCTGTCATCAATCCATCAGAGCTTTATACTGTTGACTGGTATACAGACTCGGTTTTTGGGGTGCCTTTTTATAGTTCTACAACAGCGAGCAGTAATTTCTTTAGTCAAAATAATTTGTGTGCTGGTGAATATGTTCTATTATTTACCTCAGAATCTGGCTGTCAATCTACTAGAGATTTTACTTTAAGAGAACCTGACAGTTTACAAATTCAAGGACTTGCCTCTGAAGTGCTTTGTAGCCTTGGATCTAACGGTTCTATTGAACTAGATGTAACTGGTGGTGTTGGAGAAAGAATAAATAATTTAACTGGAATAATTTTAGATACTCTAGACTACTCCTTCAGTTGGACAAGTACCAATACATTTACTTCTACTGAGGAAGATATTTTTGGACTAACATCAGGAGATTATACCATAACGGTTACTGATGCCAATGGATGTACTGCACAAGAATTATTTAGTGTTATTGATACAGTTCCACCGATAACCTTGAGCTTGATTACTCAAGATAGTGTTACATGTTTTGGGCAGAATGATGGGGCGCTAGAAGTTTCTGCTTCAGGAGGTCTAGGTGATTTATCTTATAGTATCGATAATGTGGCTTTTCAATCTAATGGGCTTTTTGAAGATTTACCAGCTGGTCCTCACGATATATACGTTAGAGATAGTGTAGGCTGTTTTATTGTAGAAACCTTTTTTGTACTATCATATCCTGAAATATCTTTTGATGTATTGACTCTTGATACTATTTTCTGTCAAGATTCTTTAGCTAATATTCATGTTCAAGCTAACGGGGGTAATGCCCCTTTTCAGTATATAATAAACACTCCTCAACTTACTGGTTTGTTCGAAGATTTGTCAGCTGCAAATTATACTATTTTTGCTGAAGATGCTTATGGATGTACTAAGGACACTACACTTACTGTATCTGAAGTGCCTTTCTTGTCAGTAGATGTAACATCTACAGATTTATCTTGTTTTAATTCAGCAGATGGTTCAATTGTTGTTATTCCCTCAAACGGTACAGCTGCATATGATATAGCAATCGGTACTTTGGACACTTTAACAAACAGTAGCTTTGAGGTTTTAGACTTTATTACTGGCGATTATATTGTCTCTGTTGTTGATGCCAAAGGTTGTACTTATGATACGCTAATTCAGATAGATGAACCAAATGAAATTGTATTATCATTTGATGATGTGGTTAACTCCAGTTGTTTCGGATCTAATAACGGAAGTATTGATATCACTCATACAGGAGGAGTTGGAGAATTAACATTTTCATGGTCCAAAGATGGTTTGCCATTAGCTATTGATACAGTTAGTGCTACAGTACTTTCAACAGGAAGCTATTCCGTATTTGCAACTGATGAAACAACTTGTTCTTCTCAAATAATTGATACCGTAATTACTGAGCCTTCTCTACTGGAGCTTTCAATTGATTCCATTGGGAATCCATTATGTTTTGGTGGGTCTGATGGTTATATTTCGGTTAGTTCTGTTGGAGGTACATTGCCTTATTCATACAGTTGGTCTGGAGATACAGCAGTTATTAGTTCTGATTTCTTGAGCAATGTTTCAGATGGGGTGTACAATGTTATTGTTACTGATAATAATAATTGTTCCGATAGTATTTTAAATATTGCTTTGAATCAACCTAATCAAATGTCATTTATTAACCCCACTCCAATTGTTGATGTAGAATGTTTTGGAGCTTCTACAGGTCAAATAAGTGTTGAGGTTATTGGAGGCTTAGGTCCTTTTAATTTTTCTTCTTTACCTAATATCGGTAGTTTAAGTACGCCTACACCATCTATTTTCACGGTTTCGGATGTTTCTAGTGGTCAATACCAGATTACCGTAACTGATAGTAATTCGTGTGTATTTGTAGATACTTTTGAAATTCAGCAGAACACAGAGATACAAGCACTATTTTCAGCTATCACGCCAGAAACTTGTGATTCTGATAACGGGCAAGTGACTGTAACTGCACTGGGAGGTGTTCCTGGCTATACATATGATTGGGTTCAATCTGGTCAATCAACACCAACAGCTAACTTTTTATCTGGAGGTGAAAATAAATTTGTTAAAATAACTGACTCTGGAAGTTGTGAGAAAGAATTTATGGTTTTCGTGCCAAAAATTGCTCCAGTTGCAATTACTTCTATCAATACCCTAGATAATCTATGTTCTGGGGATGCTTTAGGTGAACTTGAGGTTACAACGTCTGGTAGTGCTTATCCTTTTACTTACTCCTTAATAGGTGGGGGCGATGTTACAACATTTGATTCTACTGCTACTTTCACCAATTTATTATCAGATAGTTATACAATTAGTGTAGTAGATAGTAATGGTTGTACTGACACCCAATCATCTATATTAATTGAAGAAAATTCTGGCATTACTGTTGATGTAGACGCTTCTTCAACGACAATGCTTAGTTGTAGTGGTGATGATAATGGTAAAATATTCTTGAATATTGAAGGAGGTAATCCTTTTTCTGGAGATTACTATTGGTTGTTTGTCAATGACCCAGATTTCTCTCAGCAAATAACTTCAGACTCAATAACAGGCCTATCGGCTGGAACCTACAATTTATCCATTCAAGATGCTAATGGTTGTGTGCAATCTATATCTCACGAGATTTTTGAGCCAGACCCAATTAGTGTTGTACAAGTTCTAAACCCTACATCTTGTAATGGTGGTGATGATGGAGAAGCTCTTATAATTATTTCTGGAGGAACAAGCAACTATACTTTGAGTTCTAATACTTCATCTATAACTTTTACTCCACTTTCTGCTGATACGTTTATGGTCTCTGGATTGTCTGAAGGTTTATATTTTTATGATATTATTGATGCAAATGGTTGTGATAAGTTAAACAACTCCTTCTATATTTCACATCCATCGGCTGTTGAGGTTGTGAATATTTCATCAACTTTAGAAAGCTGTTTAGGTTGGGATGCTACGGCATCTGTTTCAGTAACAGGAGGAACTACTCCTTACACATACCTTTGGTCATATGACATTGACTATCAACAACCTGTTCAGTTGGAAGACAATACATTAAACCCTACAGTTAATGATGCTAATGTAGAATTGCTTACAGAAGGTTTTTACTATGTTCACGTTTGGGATTTTAACTCTTGCTATACTGTTGATAGTATTTACATTTCGAAAACAAATACACCCACACTTTCATTATTAGGAACTGTAGACAACTTATGTTATGGCGACGAAAATGGTCAAATATCATTGACTGCTGCTGGAGGAACTCCATTTTATGAATATTCATTAAATGGTGGAGTATCTTGGCAATACCTATCTACATTCAGTGGGTTGGAAGAAGGTTTTTATAACGCTACTGTTCGAGATTCCTTAGGATGTAGCGATGAACTAGAAGACATTGAAATTTTAGCTCCATTGCCTATAAGTGTTAGTGTTGACGTAGAAAATGTAAGCTGTGTCGGTTCTTCTGATGGTTCGGCATCAGTGGTATTAGTTTCTGGCGGAACGCCATCAAGTTCTGGCTATTCGTATAGTTGGCAAAATGAGAATGGAGTAAACCTTTGGCCAGGTAATTTATCAGGTATTAACTCAACTGTTAATAACCTTTTACCGGGTACATATCAACTAGAAGTAAAAGATAACAACGGATGTACAACAACATACTCTCCTGTCATTGTAGATGAGCCACTAGACGTTACTGTAGATCTTTCTATATTATCTAGCTATAATGGTAAAGATATTTCTTGTTTCGGTTTTTCTGACGGTGTCATTTTAGCAAATGCAGGTGGTGGTGCAGGTTCATTTACTTTCAATTGGTATGTGTCAACTCAATCTGATGAAATAAGAACTAATATTTCTGCTGGATTTGATACGCTATCATTAGTGCCTCAAGGTGATTATACAGTTGTGGTAACTGATTCTAGAGGGTGTACAAACCAAGCTGAAATTTCTTTAACTCACCCTGATGCTATTGATGTTGATTTCGAAGATGTTATCAATATTCGTTGTGAGGGTAATACTGATGGTCAGGCTACTGCGACTTTCTCTGGTGGATTAGGCTTTGGAAATTATTCTGTGGTATGGACAGACTCTCAAAATAATACTATCTCTCTATTTCCTGAAGCTAGTAATCTAAGTGCAGGAACTTATTATGCTACTTACACAGATAATAACGGATGTGTTGGTAGTGATAGCTTAACAATTGATTATTCGGAATTATTTAGTTTAACTAATACAAATGATACTACATCTGTTTCTTGTCTTGGAGCAATTGATGGGTCATTTAACTTCAATGTTGTTGGCGGTTGGTCGCCTTATACTTACGATTGGAGTGATCCCTTAAATCAACAATCAGCAATTGCTGTTGGTTTAGCACCTGGTATGTGGTATACAAACATTATAACTGATGGTGAAGGATGTGTATTAATTGACTCTATTTATGTTACTACACCTGAGGACATAGTAGAAATTACAACATATAGCATCGTTGATAACGATTGTTATGGCGAAACAAATGGAGCTATTGATCTTGTAGTCTCTGGAGGAACACCAAATTATGATTTTCAATGGTCTGGTCCTAGTACCAATTCAACAAACGAAGATGTTTCAAATCTAGCAAAGGGTGTTTATAATGTTGTTATTACAGACGCATTCGGCTGTGAAATAACAGCTACTTATGAAATAGCCGGTCCTGACAATCCATTATTGATAAATTCAGTAATCACTACCAATGTTAGTTGTAATGGACTTTCTGATGGTACAGCAAGTTTGAATAATCAAATTACCGGTGGTACATCTCCATATATTAATATAGATTGGGATGGTGAGAATCCTAGTATTTTATCAGCAGGAAATTATTCTGTAGAGGTTACAGACAACAATGGTTGTAAATCATCATCATCATACACTATATTTGAACCTACTGCTTATTCTGTATCTCTCGATGTTGTAAATGAATATTGCGAAGGGCAAAATGGAAGTATACTTGTTCATGCAAGTGGAGCTACACCATTTAGCGATGGGTACTACAATTATGAGATAGAACCTATTTCTAGTATTTCTCCAAGCTTAAATTATCAATCATCAGCGATAAATAATGCTAATGTAGTAGTTGATTTCCCAGCAGATAATGATGTATCTGACACCTTATTTTTACTTACCATAACCGATGATAATGGCTGTATTTACACGGAAGAAGTTGAGATTCACCCTGCTAGAGTATTTAACTACAACGCTACAATGAGTATTTGTTATGGTGATAGCATAGTAATTGATGCCAATGGTTTTGATAGCTACAGTACTTACTCATGGTCTATTAATCCATCTCAAGAAATAAATACAGATGAATCTAATTTAGGTTTAGTAGTTACCAATTCATCAACTGTTTTTGTAACAGTAAGTGATTATGCTTCGGCATGTTCGTTCACTGATGAACTTGATTTAGTTGTTCTAAACCCTGTCATTGCTTCTAATGAAGATTTTGGTATCATTAGAGGTGAAAGTGCAACACTTTCTATAATTGATGGTGAACCGCCTTATTTGTGGAGTACGACTGAAACTACAAGCGATATAGTTGTTAGCCCTCTTATTACTACTAATTATATAGCTTATGCCTTAGATACTGTGACTGGTTGTATAGGTAATGATACAGTTCGAGTATTTGTGGGAATGAACGAAGGGTTCTCTCCAAATGGTGACGGATTTAATGATACTTGGGAGATAAGCTATTTAAATCAATACGAATCATCTAAAATAGAAATATTTAACCGATGGGGTGCTTCATTGTGGTCATCATCTTATCCTAGTATCGAGAATTGGGATGGTAAATATAATGGTAGTGATTTGCCTGTTGGAACATACTACTATATTATAACTTTTGATAGTAGTTTAAATAAAGAACCTTTAACTGGTCCAGTGACCATTGTAAGATAAAAGAATGAAAAAATTCATATTATATTTCGCTTTGCTTGTAATGTGTAACGTGTCGTTAGCACAACAGTTACCACAATTTACAAGTTATCAGTTAAGCCCTTTTTTATACAATCCTGCTTTTGCTGGAGTGGATGGGACTACTCAATTGAATGCAGTTATTAGAAACCAGTGGTCTGGTGTTAGAGAGGCTCCTCAAACAGATGTAATTAGCGGTTACGGTTTATTACGAAACGAAAAAATGGGTCTTGGTGCTACAGCTTTCAAAGATGTTGCTGGAGCAGATAGCAGAAGAGGGATTACTTTAAGTTACGCCTATCATTTAAGAGTTAAAAATGATATGAGTTTATCATTGGGTTTATCTGCAGGTTTTTTACAATACAGATTGGATCATACTATTATCAATCCTTATGATGATGGTGATCCTGTTTTTAACTCTCCTGTTTTATCTTCGGTTGTTCCAACAGCTACTTTTGGAGCATATTTATATGCTGATAATTTTTATGCATCTGTTGCTTTGCCACAGCTTCTATCAAGTACCTTCACTGTAAAAGATGAGTACAATGACAATAGCTTGATTGAAGGAGGTTTGACAAATCATATTTTCGTTGGTGGTGGTTACATCAAAGATATCAATGATGCCTTTACAATAGAGCCATCTTTACTATTGATGATGTCTTCTCCAGCACCAGCCAGTGTAGAGTTAATGACAAAGCTTACCTATAAGGACATATTATGGACGGCTTTATCTTATCGCTTTAATGATGCTGCTTGTATGTATATTGGAGTTGATATCGACGAACGTTTTTATGTTGCCTACGCACATGATTTTGTAACTTCTGAACTATCAACAGTAACAAGTGGTACAAATGAATTTAAATTAGGCTTTAGGTTTAATAAGGCTAAATAAAAAAAAAGCCCTCCAGTATTAGTAGAGGACTTTTAAATTGTCTAACAATAAAGCTAACCAAAAACAAATGTTACGACAAGCAAATTTATGTGTTTTGTCTTCGTTTGTATTTATTCTATTTTTCTTTTGTTAACATCAAAATGTTAGTTAAGTCGTTTTTTAACCTTAAATAACACTATAAAAAAATGGTCTTTATAGCTTATTTTCTAGCATTAACAGTCGGAATTATCCTGGGTTTGTTAGGAAGTGGTGGGTCAATTTTGACGGTTCCTATATTAGTTTATATAATGGGAATTAATCCTGTAAGTGCTACGGCTTATTCATTATTTGTTGTAGGAGTGTCTGCTCTTGTTGGTGCTCAAAGGTTTTTTAAAAATGGTGAAATCAATTATAAAATAAGCCTGTACTTTGCTATTCCCTCATTATTAGGCGTGTTTGTGAGTAGAAAATGGATACTCCCTAATTTATCTGAATCACTGCATTTTTTTCATTTTTTTTCAATTCAAAAAGACACATTTATATTAGTCTTTTTTGCCATAGTAATGCTTATTGCTGCTCTTTCGATGTTATTTTCATGGAAACTAAATTTTAGAAATAATAATGATCGAGAAAACAACTTCGTTTTTATTGCTTTAGATGGTATAGTTGTAGGACTTGTAACGGGTTTTGTTGGTGCAGGAGGGGGTTTTCTAATAATACCAGCTTTATTACTGCTTACAAATATTAGTATGAAAGAGGCGGTAGGAACATCTTTATTAGTCATTGCAATCAAGTCAATTTTGGGATTTACTGCAGAATTGAATAATGTTATCGACTGGAATTTATTATTAACTTTTACAGGATTCTCTATTGTAGGAATTTTAATTGGTTCTTGTTTCTCAAAGTTGCTAAATGGTCGTGTTTTAAAGAAATCATTTGGTATTTTTGTATTGCTCATGTCAATAGTTATTCTTGCAAAAGAAATATTCTTTTAAAATAATCATATTCAAAAAAACTCATGAAAGTAGAACAATTATACACCAAATGTTTGTCAGAAGCGGCTTATTATATTGAGTCTAATGGAGAGGTTGCAATTATTGACCCACTTAGAGATATTGATGTATACCTTAAGATGGCTAGTGAAAATAATGCTACCATCAAGTATATATTTGAAACACATTTTCATGCTGATTTTGTGTCTGGTCACGTTGATTTGGCAAAAAAAACTGGAGCTATAATTGTTTATGGTCCAAACGCTGATGCTAGCTTTGATTTTCATAAAGGCTCTGATGGAGAAGTATTCAATGTTGGTGATGTTTCAATAGAATTACTTCATACTCCTGGCCATACTATGGAATCATCTTGCTTTTTGTTATCTGATGAAAATGGGAATAAGCATAGTGTCTTTACTGGAGACACCTTGTTTGTTGGTGATGTAGGTAGGCCTGACTTAGCTGTTACATCAGAAGATATTACGCAGGAAGATTTAGCTGCTATGCTATTTGATTCAATAAGGTCTAAGCTTATGCCACTGCCTGATCATATTGTTGTTTTTCCAGCACATGGAGCTGGCTCTGCATGTGGTAAAAATATTGGCTCTGAAACTTCATCAACTATTGGAGAACAAAAGCAGTCCAATTATGCTTTGCAGAATATAAGTAAGGAACAATTCATTACTGAAGTAACAGATGGTTTGCTAGCGCCACCCTCCTACTTTTTTACAGATGTAAAAATGAATAAAATGGGGTATGATGAATTAGATGTGGTGATTGCAAAAAATTTAAAACCTTTAATATCTTCTGAATTTTCGGAATTATATAAAGATGATGTTGTGATACTAGATAGCCGTTCGCCTCAAGATTTTTCGAAAGGATTTATTAAAGGCTCAATTAATATTGGCTTAAAAGGACAATATGCCCCATGGGTTGGAGTTATTCTTAGTCCAGAATCTCCACTGTTATTAATTGCTGACAAAGGCTTTGAACGTGAAGCTATTACTCGCCTTGCTCGAGTAGGATATGAAAATGTTATTGGCTTTTTAGATGGAGGGGTAGATTCTTACGAAGGCAATCTTGAAGTCATTACTAATAATTCTCCTGAAGAAGCAACGGATAAAATAAATCAAGGACATAAGTGCATTCTTGATGTTAGAAAGCCTGGTGAACGTTCTAATGGCTATATCAGTCAATCTACTCATATAAGATTACAAGAGCTACCTCAAAAAATGGCTACATTGAATAAAGAAGATAATATTATGGTTTATTGTGCCGGTGGATACCGTTCAATGATTGCCTGTTCAATTTTAGCTGCTAACGGTTTTGAAAAAACTATTAATGTCGAAGGTGGATATTCAAAATTATCGCAACAAGATGTACCTCTAACATTAGGAGAATCTTGCTCAAACTAGACAAAATGGAAAAAGTAAATTTAATTGATGTAAGAACTCCCGATGAGTTCAATGCTGGGAGTGTGCCAAATGCTATTAATATTCCTCTAAATGAGGTCGTAAACAGACTAGATGAGCTTAAGGGGTTACAACCCATGTTAGTTTTTTGTGCCGCAGGCGTGCGTTCTCAAAAAGCGATAGACTTCTTAATTGCAAATGGTGTTAATCAGGTGGAGAATGGTGGCGGTTGGTTAGATGTAAATGCTAGATTGAATAGCTTATAGTCTTTCGAATTTAAATCCTTTCGAGTTAAAATAGTTCAGTACTTTGGGCAACACCTCTTTTACAGTTTTTGCCGATTTCTCATTTTCATGTAAAACTATAATTGAACCTGATTTTGTATTATTAATAATGTTGTTGTAACATTCTTCAGCAGAAGTTTCATTGTCAAAGTCCCAACTCAATACATCCCACATTATAATTTTGTAGTGTTTTTTCAAATGATTTATTTGGGAAGGTTTAATTCTTCCATAAGGAGGTCTAAATAAATTACTATTAATGACTTTGTTAGCCTTTTTTATATCTTGATAATACTCATTGTTATTTGTTTTCCAACCATTTGGGTGTGAGTAGGTATGATTTCCAATTTGATGATTTTCATCAAGACACCTTTTCACTAGCTGTGGATATTTTTCTACTTCCGAGCCTAAATAAAAGAAAGTTGCTTTAGCTTGATATTTTTTTAACTCATCTAATATTATTGGACTTAAGGTATTGCATGGTCCATCATCAAAAGTTAGGTATATAGTTTTGCTGCCACTTTTATTTTTCCATAACAATGATGGGAAAAGGTACTGTATTATTGCAGGTATTTTAATTAGTTTAAGCATAAAAAAAGAGAGCCGAAAGGCTCTCTTGAATTGATTTTATTATTGATATTTTTCGTAAAGTTCAACTATCTTCTTTTGCGACACTTCATCTTTATAACTTGTGGTTAAACTATACATGTTTGAAATAATTTGATTAGCTATTTGATAATCTCTTTGAATCTTACTTAAGAGCTTTTCGTCTATGGAATTGTAATAATCTAATTCATCAAAATAGGTGTCGGTTAAAATACTAATAACTTCTCTAGCTTTTTCTGTTTTTCCAATTCTGTAATATCCTTCAGCTAATGGCAAGTTAAAATAGTTGTAAGGAATAGCTTCATGAGGCATAATTTCTACACATTTATCAAGTACTACTTCGGCTTTATCAAATTCTCCTTTTTTGATAAGTGCGTCAGACAGTCTAGAGAAATTATTTCTGAAATTCATAGTCATTCTCATATTTGTTTCATCCAAATAAATAGTAGGATCTTGCATATTCCCCCATTTGAACTTATTAACAAGATTATCATACATTATATCTGTTGCAATTTCACCTGTTTGACCATCGTTTGAATTGGCTAAATAGGGGACAAAACGGTAAGCCAAGCCTTCCAATTGAAAATACTTTTCTAAGCCCATAAAGTTTCCAGAACCTACTGTTATAGCAAAGTAAATGGGTCTTTCCCAATTGAAATTAGCAAGAATATCAAGAACCATCATTTCATTTTTGCTAATTCCATTGCCTTTAAGCTCCCACTTTATTTCATCGACAATTCTGTCTCTATAACTTTCAGGAACAACGCCTTTGCTAATAACGTCATCTTTGTCAATAGGAATTTTCAGTTTATTAGTAGGGCAATAATCAGCTTTCTGACTATTTCTGGTAAAGCCTTTTGTTTTATCATTATCACTAGCAATAAAGTTAACAACGTCTTTTACATCAACATATCCTTTATTGTTGTCTCTTATAATAATGTAATCCCTAGTGCCTTGCTTGTATTTATCCCAAGTCATAGAGCTTGGAATTGGCGCAGCATCATAGGCAGCTCTTTTCATTTGGTCGATATACCAATCCGTATTGAATAAGCTTAAATTTACAACTCTTATATCGGTTCTAAATCCTTCAACTTCTTGAGCATACCAAAGAGGGAATGTATCGTTATCTCCATTAGTAAAAATTATAGCGTTTGGTGCACAAGAATTTAAGTAATTGGTTGCGACATCTTTTGCCGTATACCTTCTAGATCTATCGTGGTCGTCCCAATTTTCTTTTGCCATCAACGTTGGCACTAATAATAAACAGAGTAGGGTAGCAACAACAGAACTATTTAGTGCTGAGAGTTTTTTGGAAAGAAAATCAATGACAGCTAGGACTCCTAATCCTATCCATATGGCATAGGCATAAAATGAACCAACATATGCATAATCTCTTTCCCTAGGTTGGAAAGGATATTGATTGAGGTAAACCACAATTGCTATTCCAGTAAACAGGAATAATAAGAAGACTACTAGGGCATCATTTTTATTCTTTTTTATCTGATAAAGTAGTCCAATAACCCCCAATATAAAAGGTAACATAAAGTAAATGTTTCTACCTTTATTATTGGCCATAGTTTCGGGGATATTATCTTGAGGTCCTAAGCCTCGAATTTTCTCATCAATAAGCGGAATACCACTCAGCCAGTTTCCTTTATTTATTTCGCCGTGACCTTGAATATCGTTTTGACGACCAGAGAAATTCCACATGAAGTATCTAAAGTACATATGCCCTAATTGATACCTGAAAAAGTAGGTTAGATTTTCTGAAAAAGTTGGTGGTCGCTTAGCGTTTTTTTGACCACTCCATTGTTGGTAGGCTTTTGCATGTGAGGGTTGTTGAGAGCTCCACATTCTTGGAAAAAAGCCGCTAAATTTTGAGTCGTATACAGGCTTTGAATTTTTTCTGTCGTTTGTTATGACGTATTTTCCAGATTCTTCATCTTTGGTATAAACAGGGGTTCCGTCTTTTAAATCAACCACATTGGCATTATAATATTGCCCATTTAGAATGGGCCAATCACCATATTGTTCTCTGTTTAAGTATGCAAGTAAACTTACGGCATCTTCAGGATTATTTTCATCAATAGGAGTATCAGCATTCGAGCGAATAACTAAAATGAAAAAAGTAGAGTAGCCGATTAAGATTGTAGCAAAACTCACTAAAGCAATTCCTACAGTTGGTTTGCCTTTTTGTTTGGCGTATTTTAAACCAAAAAATATTCCTAAAAATATAAGAACAAAGTAGATTATTGTTCCTGAGTTAAATGGTAAGCCTATAGTATTCACAAAGAATAGTTCAAATCCCTTCGCAAAATTTACAATTTGTGGAATAACAACTCCTTGAATACCTCCAGTAATTACAACTGCTAGTAAAAAAACTTTAACAATTCCCCATTTAGAAGCTTCGTATTTTTTGAAATAGTAAATAAATACTAAAGCTGGGATAGCCAATAAATTCAGAAGGTGGACTCCGATAGAAAGACCTACTAGATAGGCAATTAAAATAATCCATCTTGCAGCATATTTATCATCGGCTTCACTTTCCCATTTTAAAATTGCCCAAAAGGTGATGGCTGTAAATGTTGATGACATAGCATATACCTCTCCTTCTGTTGCAGAAAACCAAAATGAATCAGAAAAAGTGTATGCTAAAGCTCCCACGAATCCGCTTCCAAAAATTCCAATTTTTTGGGCTACAGAAAGTTCATTGCTTTCATTTGAAATGAAAATTATCTTTTTTGCCAAGGCTGTGATTGTCCAAAACAAAAATAAAATTGTGAATGCACTACATAGGGCAGACATCAAATTTATCATGAATGCAACATTAGTAACATCACCTGCAAATAAGCTAAAAAATCTTCCTAATAACTGAAATAAAGGAGCGCCTGGAGGGTGGCCTACTTCAAGTTTGTAAGCTGTGCTTATATATTCTCCACAATCCCAAAAACTAACAGTGGGCTCGATAGTTAAATAGTAAACAATAAATGCTATGGAAAAGGTTAGCCAACCCATAAGGTTGTTTGATTTAATATAGTTCATGAGGATAAAGTATATAGTTTTGTTGCGAATTTAGTAAATAATTTTCCCATTTGAGAACGTTTTTTTATGATTTAAAACATTTGTAATATTTTTTTTGTAGCTATAATTTTAATTGTTACTTTTGTCGCCCTATTTTGCCCGATGGTGTAACTGGCAACACGTCTGGTTTTGGTCCAGAAGAGTCTAGGTTCGAGCCCTAGTCGGGTAACTTTTTCCAAACATTTTTTTCTAGTCTAATTTTTTTGTTTTTTTAAGCTTGTTTTTTTTGTATATTTGCTAGGTGGTGGATTTTGCTGTCTCGTTAACCAAAACAAGTATTTATGATTTCTTTATTTTCCAAATTTAGAGCTGGTGAAAAATTTCTTTTTTTCGGCTTTGTTTTATTTGCTTTAATATTTACAAGTTCTAACGTTCATTCTCAGTCAGACTTTAGTCCTTCTTCCGAGTTAAGTTTAAGTAACTTAGTTCAGGGCTCACTTTCAGATATTAGTTTCACTATAACGC
>CAJWHN010000012.1 GCA_913041085.1 uncultured Flavobacteriales bacterium
TCAAAGTTATAAATATGTTGGCAGTCGAAGTGTTTAGTCAACAGTACTCAAATGTTTCTACTCAATTTTTAGAGCAAATCGACTTAAGTAACTATTCAAAAGGAATTTATTCTTTAGAGATTCATGCTAATTCTGGAACTCTTTATAGAAAGATTGCATTACAATAAAAAAACAGTGAGATAATATATACCTCACTGTTAAGCTGTACGGAAAGGATTCGAACCTCTAAGTAGTAGTTAGCAAAGCCTAAGCTATGTTTATCCCATTATCTACACCCTCGAGACAGGAGGGCATGTTTGCCAATTTCATCACCGCACAATAAAATTATATTAAACGACTTCTTCTCCGTGTTGAGAAAGGTCTAGTCCCCTTTCCTCTTGATCGTTACGAACACGTATTGGCAAGATAATATCTACTATTTTGTAGATTAAGAGTGAACCAAAGAAAGCGAAAATAATGACTGCAATACTAGCAGCTATGTGTAAAATAAATGTATTGACTTCGCCATAGATAAGTCCTACGTCTTTAGCAAATACGGCAGTTAATATCATACCGCAGATACCACCAATACCATGGCTAGCAAATACGTCTAAAGTATCGTCAATTTTATTTGATTTTTTAATCTTGACCATGGCTAAGTTACATACCAGTGCCGTTACAAAACCAATAACAATAGAGTGATTAATGGTTACAAAACCTGCAGCAGGAGTAATAGCCACTAATCCTACAATAGCGCCTATGCAAGCTCCAACAGCCGATATTTTTTTATTTAAAAACCTATCGAAAAGTACCCAAGTTATCATGGAGCTTGCTGAGGCGATATTGGTATTAGCAAATGCGATAACAGCATCATAATTTGCGGCTAAAGCAGAGCCAGCATTAAAACCAAACCAACCGAACCATAATAAGCCAGTCCCTAATATGATGAATGGGATATTAGCAGGTTCGGTTTTTTCCTTTTTACGTTTGCCCAAGTATAGAGCTCCAGCTAAAGCGGCTAAACCAGCACTCATATGAACTACTGTACCACCAGCAAAATCCAATACGTGCAAACCTTCATATCCTTTTATTCCAATGACATCTCCCAAGTTGGCAAACAATCCGTCACCAGCCCACGTCATATGGGCTAGGGGGGTATAAATTAAGATACAAAACAGAATCATAAAAAGCAGATAACTTCTGAATCGAATTCTTTCAGCAAAGCTACCTGTTATAATCGCTGGAGTAATTATGGCAAATTTCAATTGAAACAGGGCGAAAAGTAAATAGGGGATGTTACTGTTATTAGCGTCTAAATTATTGAGAAAAGCATATTGAAAAGGGTTTCCGATAATACCCCAGCCATTGAAGGTATCTCCAAAAGCCAAGCTAAAGCCAAAGAGTACCCAAAGTAAAGAAATAACCCCCAAAGCAATAAAGCTTTGAAGCATTGTTGAGATGACATTTTTTTTGCTGACCATACCGCCATAGAAGAAGGCTAGACCAGGTGTCATTAGTAGAACTAGCGCACTAGCTACAATCATCCAAGCAGTGTCGGCATGATTTATGTCGACAGACTGCATGGACATGGATTGTGGATTTGAAAAAAATAATACAATGAATACGATTGCAGATAATATTATAAAAAACGTTTTTCTGTTGTGAAAAATCATAATGTTCAATATTTAATTGTATCTGTAAGAATAAATATTGTCTTTATTCTGTCGATATTCATTAATTGTTCTTATTTTGGATTCTGTTACTTCAAAGGTCAAATCATCATTGCTAAACAAATTAATTAATGAGTCATATACTGGGTTTTCCTCATCATAGACATAGTCCTTAGTCCTATTATCTGATAAATATTTGACCTCAGTAATTTGCTTTTTATCATCTAAAAAGTACTCTGAAACAGAATTATATTGGTGAACAGTTATTTTTTTCATATCAAATTACTAACTAACTCGACAAATTTACATATATTTACAGCTTTAAATGAACAATTTTAACCATTAAGTTTAAAAAAAAGTCAAAATGACTATTTTATATAATTAAAAAGTCATATTGTTTTTTTTGACGCATAATTCATTAAAAAAGAAAAAAATTTAAACCTTATTATTAATATAATGGCTAAAACAACCTTAATAGATAAATTAGACTTAGAAATTTTAAAGTTGCTTTCTCGAGATTCTAAAATTTCATTTTCAGAAATTTCAAACCTCTTAAAAGTTTCTAATACAACCATACATGTTAGGATTAAAAGACTACAGAAATTAGAAGTCATCAAGAATTTTACAATTACTATTGATTATAATAAGCTAGGGTTTAACTATACTTGCTATATGGGTATTTATTTGGACAAAGCTTCTAAATACGATTCTGCACTAAAAGAGCTCAAGAAAATCAATAATATTACTGGTATGGATTTTACTACTGGCAAATCCAGTTTATTCTGTAAAATCAGAGCTATTGATTCTAACGATGCGCGTCTCATTATTAGTAAAATACACAAAATCGAAGGGATAAATCGTACTGAAACCTTCTTCTCTTTGGAACAATTGTTGAACCAAAAAGAAAGTTTACTCTCAACTATTAAATTCTAATCCTTATAGTTTACTATTTTTACCACTATGACAAGTAGGGTAAAATTATTTCTTGGGGCGTACATAAATTGTACTAACGCACAAAATCTTAATTGTCTTGCTCTTGCTAAACATTTAGATAAATCACAATTTGATATTACTGTACTTAATCTTTACTCTCAGCCACCCATAAAAATTAAAGGAGTGAAGGTGTTCAGCTGTATTTGGCCTCATCGCATTATGGTATACTGGGCTTATTTTTGGAATATCGTTAAAGCAGATGTAGTGTACTTGCCTAAGGCCGAATTATTAGCTTTCAATTCATTCATTTGTCAACTTTTTGGCAAGAAAAGTTTTTCGACTATTGAAGGAATTTTAGATGACACTAATTTTTTAAAAGCCAAAAACAAAAGCGGATTTAATGTATTAAATTATTACTCTCGATTAAGTCAAGTGTTTTCCATTTCACAATATATAAAAGACTATAATTTTAAAAAACATAGCTTAGCCACAGAGGATAAAATTTTAGAATTAGGAACAGAAAGTCAATTATTTTTAAATACAACATATCAAACCGCACCAATCACTAAAGTTATTTTGATAGCTAATAATTACTCCAAAAAAGGAGTCGATGATTTCCTAGCATTAGCTAATAATTATTCACAATTAGAATTTCATTTAGTAGGGGAGGGCAAGAAAATAGAAAATTATTTGCCGAACTTAATTTGCCATAGTAAGTTGTCACAATATGAATTGTCAGAACTATTAAAAGATATACAATTGCATATTTTCCCTTCACGCTCTGAAGGTTTTCCAAAAGTGATACTTGAAACAGCCTGTGCTGGTGTGCCCTCATTAGTATATGCAGATTATGGTGCTAATCAATGGATAGACCATTATCAAAATGGTTTTGTGGTTCAAACTTTAGACGAAATGAAAGTAGTCATAGAAGACCTATTAAACAATAAAAAATCACTTAATCAGATTTCTAAAAATGCTATTCAATTAGGATTGTCATACGATTGGAAGTTAAAAATAAAAGTATGGCATGACGCTATACTAGCTTTATCTTCCAAATAACACTCCCCCTTCTTTCTTAGAATTTCTTATCTTTGTTAGATTGTATTAAATCCTTGACTTTATCAATCAAACAAAATTTCCATTATAAACTTTATGAAAAGAACCCTCCTTTTTTGTTTCCTATCCCTACCTTTTCTTGTTTTCTCACAAGTTGCAATAACTTTTTCTGATGAAATTAATTTAGAAGAACAAACACAATATGATAATTGGGTTTACCAAGAGAACACATTCTTTGTTATACCATTATCAATCAATGATTTTATTGCCATAGAAAACTATCAATTTAATATTGTATATGATCCGCAAGTGGTACAATTAGACTATCAGATTATAGCGGACATAAACCAACAAGATTTTACAGACTCATACAATGTCTTGAGTGCTCTTTCTGGTCAACAAAGTAGTATTAGCGCTCAGGTGTTTGATATTTCATTCAATCAAGCTATGGCTACTGTCACTTACAGTCATATCAGCCCTATTTCGGAAGACCAATTTGACAACGGATATGCTGTACTAGTTTATCTTCCTTTTAAAAAGATAGATGCCTGTAGTAAGGCACCTTTGAGTATAGCGTTTTCTGATGGTAATATTGATGGGCAGTATATTAACCCTAATCAAACTAATGCTTTTATAGTTAACCAATCACTAAGTTATGAAGGAGGTAATATTACCACTCAAAATGCCTTTGTAAATTTTAATATTCTGACGGCAGATGTTACCCAAAACGGGAATACTCTAGAGCCCACTATTACTGGAGGAACACCCCCATATACTTATGAGTGGACAGATAAAATGGATGAGGTATTGGCAACGGACTCGCTTTTTTCACCTAGCGAATCGGGCGATTTTTTATTTTATGTTTACGACCAAAATAATTGCGTCAGTATCTTATATGTAAGCTATGACCAAACAGCTACTATAGATTACTTACGTCCATTAAGTATTTATCCTACACCCGCAAAGGGCTATATAAAAATAAACAATGCAAGTTTTAACAGCTACCAATTAATTAATTTAAAAGGACAAATTGTAGCTACAGACTCCTTTGTCAACACTACAGTTATTAGCAGAAATCAATTACCACCGGGGCTATATTTTTTAAAACTAAATAATGGGATGGACTATACCATTCAAAAAGTTATATTTAACTAACATTTATAGATTACAGACCCATTAGAATTTAACTTATGAAAAGCATTTTAACCATCTTTACTTCAATTGTTTTAGTAACAACTCTCAGCGCCCAAAGTCTTTTCGAAATGGATAATATAGCCACTATAGAAATCTATTTTCCTCAAGACAATTGGAATCAGCTGATGATTGATAATTATGAAACAGAAGAATATCTATTAGCAGATTCAGTAATTTTTAATGGCTCTATGAAAGATAGTGTAGGGGTTAAGTATAAAGGTAATAGTACCTTTTCAGAAAGTAACGATAAAAACCCACTAAACATATCTATTGATTATATCAAGTCCAATCAAGACTATCAAGGTCATGAAACAATAAAACTTTCTAGTGGACAAAAAGACCCTTCATTTTTAAGAGAAGCCTTATCCTATGAAATTGCTAGAAAATACATGGAAGCACCACGCTCTAACTATGCTAAAGTGTATATCAACGGTTCATATCATGGTTTGTATACCAATTCAGAATCTGTAAATTCAGACTTTCAAAACAATTATCTTTATTCTGATAAAAATAATACCCGCATAAAATGTAATCCTCAAAATGTATCCAATGGGGGCTCATCTCTAGAGTATTTAGGTGCAGATTCTTCTTCGTATTACGACTTTTACGAGATGAAGTCTGATGCAAGCTGGCAAGATCTTATTGACTTAACCAATACCATTGAGAATTCAGCCAATACCATAGAAAACAGTATGGATATAGATAGAGCCATTTGGATGTCAGCATTCAATAATGTTCTTGTAAATCTTGATAGCTATAGCGGCCCTTTTCGCCAAAACTATTACCTCATTAAAGATAATAATAGAATGAATACTATAATATGGGACTTAAACGAGTGTCTAGGAGGATTTAAAATGGTAAATCAAGGACCGGGAGGAGGTGGCCAAACCGATCTCACTCAGCTTGATCCAATGCTAAGAGAAGGGGATGATGATTGGCCTTTGTTGAATTTAATTTTTAGCAATTCAACCTATAGAAAAATGTATGTTGCTCATATGCGCACTATACTTAACGAAAACTTCGCCAACGATTGGTATGCTGAAAGAGGTCTCGAACTGCAAAACCTAATAAAAGCAGATGTACAAGCGGACCCCAATACGCCTTATAATTACGATGATTTTATTGCTAATCTCAACAATAACGTAGACGTAGGTGGTGGAGGCCCAGGTGGAGGCAATGTCAATGGCATTATCAATCTAATGAATACCCGTTCAGAATTTTTATCTACTCATGATGAACTAACCAAAACACCGCCTACAATTAGTACCATAAGTACAACACCTAGCGTAGTGCCCAGTTATTCTACAGCAAACTTAATTGTTAATGTAGAGGATGCCTCATACGTATATCTTGCTTATCGTTTCAGACCACAAGATAGATTTGTAAAAGTACAAATGTTAGATGATGGCAATCATAATGATGGTGCAGCCAATGACGGCACATATGGTGTATCTGTTGATGTGGACGCTTTAGATATGCAGTATTATATCTATGCTGAAAATAGCGAAGCAGGGATTTTCTCGCCAGAAAGGGCTGAGCACGAATACCACAACCTTCCAATTGTTGGAAGCCTTGTTATCAATGAGTTTATGGCATCTAATGTATCATCAGTTCAAGATACATCTTCGGGTTTCGTACAATATGACGATTGGGTAGAACTTTATAACGGTGGTGATATAGCTATTAATTTAGGAGGCTATCATTTATCAGACAATGAAAACGTTTTAGATAAATGGACTTTCCCAGATGTAGAAATACAAGCCGATGATTATTTAATAGTTTGGTTAGACAAAGACGATGCCGCTAGTAGTGGTATACATACTAGCTTTCAGTTAGCAGCCGGTGGGGAAGAACTTTTTCTATCTACAGCTAACAATTTTACAATAGACGCTTTGTTTTACAATTCATTACCTTCAGATTTAGGCTATGCCAGAGTGCCCAATGGTAAAGGTCCTTTTGTTGTACAAACTCATACATTTAACGCTAATAACGGTTTAGGAACATCAATAATAGAAAACCTTAATAGTCAATTGCACTTATATCCCAACCCTACCAGTGATAATCTGACTATTCAAATTCCATATGCACAACGTATAAAAGCCTACGACCTTTTAGGAAAAGAACACCTAAACCTTAGTAATATTCGAGGAAGTGCTAACGTTAATGTGTCTTCTTGGCCAAAGGGCATTTATATATTTCTAATTGATAATGAAAGTCGAAAAATAACTATTCAATAAGATGAAAAAACTTTTACTAATAACAGCTATTGCAAGTGTCTTTTTAGCTTGTCAAAAAGAAGCCGGAAAAGGAGGGACTTCTTCTATTATCGGCAAAGTCATTACCTATGAACTTAGTCATTTTGATGTACCCGGCACCAATCAGCGTGTAGATACACTCGGATATTATTATCACGCAGATGAAGAAGTATATATTATTTATGGCGATGAGGACAATTATTATGACGATAGTTACGAAACGTCATTTGATGGTTCTTTCCGATTTGAAAATTTAAGAAAAGGAACGTATACAGTATTTATTTATTCGGATTGTGAGTCCGATACTACAGGCTTGGCAGTTATCAATCAAAGCAATCCTGTTTATGCTCAACAGTTAGCAACTACCATTTGGAAAAGCGATTGTGTTGATGGAGAAGTTGCTGTAAAAATGGGCATAGAAATAACTGAAAATAACCAGCAGTATAATTTAGGTGACATAATGCGATTTAAGATTGAAAGCAATCAATAACATACTATCTTCTTTCGAGCCCATTTCACTCAATCAAATGGATGAGGTCAAGCTAATGAACCGAACGGACACTAAATTTGTATTCGAATACAGTTTATTGGAAAAGGTGATAGAAGAAATCAAAGCCCATTACTATGTGCTTGATATAGATGGTGTTCGCCTAAATGCTTACCGCTCCTTGTATTTTGATACAAAAGACTTCAAGTTCTATTTTGAACACCACAATGGTAAAAAAAACCGAAATAAAGTTCGTTATAGAGAATACATAAACTCTGGGCTATGCTTTTTAGAGGTGAAGAAAAAAAACAACAAGGGTAAGACGATTAAGGAGCGTATCAAAGTCGCTAAAATCCCAGATAGCTTGACAGAGAATGGCAATCGTTTTGTTCATCAAATAATGGGTAGAGACGATGCATTAGTACCTAAGCATTGGAATAAATTCAGTCGCATAACTTTAGTCAACAAGCACATTAAAGAAAGACTAACCATAGATATAGACATTACTTTTGAGGCTGAGGAAAGACACAGCCAATTAGACAACATGGTTATTGCTGAGGTTAAACAAGAAAAAGTAAACTACGCTTCAACTTTCATGCGTGTTATTAAAAAGCACGGAGTAAGACCATTTAGAATTAGCAAATACTGTATGGCAACTGCTAGTCTTTTTCCTATTTTAAAAAATAATAACTTTAAACCAAAATTCTTAAAAATAAATAAACTACAAGATGATTAACGACTTACTATTTATACTGGCAGATATTGAGATTTTCGGCTCTGATTTTTTTGATAAAAAAGACTTTATTGAGTTATTGGTACGTTCAGCCTTTAACTTTTTAATCGTTGGATATATTGTTAGATATCTATACTATCCTGTTACCAAAAACAAAGATTATCTTTTCACCTATCTACTAATCAGTGTAACGGTTTTCTTCCTTTGTTTTTTACTAGAAAACGTTAAGCTAGAGTTAGGCTTTGCTCTTGGTTTATTCGCCATTTTTGGTATTATTCGATACCGTACCGATGCCATACCGATTAAGGAAATGACCTATTTATTCATTGTCATAGGTATTTCAGTTATGAATGCTTTAGTAAATAAAAAGATTAGCCACGCCGAGGTACTTTTTACCAATTTGATATTTATCGCTATCACTTATGGTTTAGAGAAAATATGGCTAATAAAACATGAATCTAGAAAAAACATAACCTTTGAAAAGATTGAACTTATTCTACCTGAAAGAAAAGAAGAGTTATTGGCTGACTTGAAGGAAAGAACAGGACTTAATATTACACGAGTAGAAATTCGTAATGTTGACTTTTTAAGAGATACGGCTCATCTAAGAATATTCTATTTTGAAGATGAACAAAAGTAGTTTCATACTGCTCCTATTCTGCCCCTTTTTGCTCATTGCACAAGAACAAGACTTTCAGCAATGGTCCAAAATTGGCGTTTCTTATGACTTGAATAAGGATTTGAGTGTTTCTTTAGATCAAGGCATTCGATTTAGAGAAAACGCCTCTTTACCAGATGTCACCTTTAGCAATTTATCCTTAAAATATGACCTTATTAAAAAATGGTCTGTAGCTATTGGTTATCGTTATATTACTGATTTTGATTTGTCTCAAAACACTTCTACTAGCCACCGTATACATAGTGATATCAATTACAGAAAAAAGAAAAAGCGTTGGCTAATGAAAAACCGATTGCGTTATCAATACAAAAAAAATTTTACATTAAGAGATAAAGTATCCTTATCGTACAATATCAGAAAGACACCCTTAGAGCCTTTTACTGCCTTTGAGTTGTTTTTCAAAGATTCGGAATTTAAGAAGTGGCGATATACCTTAGGAGCATCTTATCCATTCTTAAAAGAATTTGACATAGATGTCTATTACAGATTACAACAATCATTCAATACCAATAATCCCAAACAATTGCATATCTTAGGACTTGGAATGGAATATAAATTCTAAGATGTCAACACAAAGTAAGTACTCTATATTTATCTTACCAGCCTTATTTATCCTCGTTCTTTTTTTTGTCGAATGGACAGAGCATACATATGGCATGCGTTTTGCCAAATACGGTGTTTTACCTCGTACCTTAGAAGGTTTGAAAGGGGTGCTATTATCACCCTTTATTCATAGCGACTGGAAACACCTTACTAATAATGCTTTACCCTTATTTGTATTAACCGCTACGCTAGGCTTTTTCTACAAAGGTATTGCTAAAGAAGTTTTTTTATGGTCGTGGCTCATGAGTGGCTTATGGCTTTGGGCAATAGGCCGACCTAGTTTTCATATTGGTGCAAGTGGATTGCTCTATGCTCTAGCTTCCTTTTTATTTTTTAGTGGCTTTATCCGAAAGCACACCAAGTTAATGTCTATATCTATGTTTGTCGTTTTCCTTTATGGGGGTATGGTATGGGGCATTTTCCCTATGAAAAAACACATATCTTGGGAAGGTCATTTGGCAGGAGCTTTGGCGGGGCTTATACTAGCTTATTGGTTTAAAGACAACGGACCTCCTAAGCAAGTTTATCAGTATGAAATAGATGAACTCTTAGAAGAACAAGAACAAACATACACCTACGAATACAAAGAAAAAGAGAAGAACTAAAAGCTATTTTTGGAAAATAACTTATTACTACTTTGGATTAGGACCATATTTGTTTTCTCCAGCCTCGCTATCTTTTAACAACAATATCAATAGCCAAATTGCTCCAACTAGGGGTATTAAACCGATTAATAGCATCCAACCGCTTTTACCAATATCATGCAGTCGCCTGACGGCAACTGCAAGGCTCGGGATTAAAATTAAAAGGTTGTATAATAAATTAAAAACACCTGTCCCTGATACATTTCCTATATAATTAAAGGAAAAACCTAAGGCATTATCGACTCCAACGATAAGCATTGAAATAATAAAATTAACCAAGGCAAACATCCAATACTCTTTCCGTCTAGCTCTACTGTTAAAGTCAGAATATTGATTTAAAACTTTTAGATACCAATTCACGGGGGTTTTTTATGATTTTAGGATTGGAGTCCAAATATAACTTTTTTTAAAAATTTATCACGCAAATCCATTCTATAGCTAAACCAAGAATAAATCCGGCATATACTTGTCGGTAGTTATGAGAGTTGGTTTTTAATCTAGCGTAACCAATCAATCCAGCAAAAAGAATTAAGGCGATTAATAGCATGCTATGGTCAAACTGAAAGCGTTGAGAAATACCTATTATAGCACCTATCACACCACCAATACCGAGCATATGAATACTAATTTTCCAACGACTTGTAATGATAAGAGCAATGCCTATAGCACTAATTGCCCCAATCATAATTAGTAAAAAACTTTGAGGCACATATATTTTGGTGAGTAATTGAAAGCCCATAAAATACCAAACAAGGGTTAGTAGAAAAGGCCACCTTCTTTCTTCGTTAGTTTTCATAAAAAGACTATCAATAAGACCAAATAGTTTGAACACGACAGCAGTAAGCATGGGTAGTATAATGGTAAAAACTACAAGTATGCCAAGAGCAAAATATTTACTGGCCTCAGGCACCATCATATTGATATAAGGATTGGTATAAATGAGTAAGCCAAAAGCATATAAAGGCATAAACAGAGGATGTCCCAAAACAGAGATTACTTGAGCCAATCGCATCATAACTCCCTCCTTAATCTAGCTACTGCCACGCCCAATTGGTCACGGTACTTTGCGACAGTACGCCTGGCAATATGAAAACCTAGTTCATCTATTTTTTCAGAAAGTTCCTCGTCAGAATAAGGTTTCTTTTTGTTTTCATTTTCTAGAAGATCTTGCAGATGGCTTTTTATAACTTTATTAGAAATAACAGTGCCATCATCTTTGCTATAAGCATCTGAGAAAAACTCTTTCAATAAAAAAGTCCCGTAAGGCGTTTCTATGTATTTGCTGTTAGTGACTCTAGAGATAGTAGAAATATCTAAATCTATCTTTTCAGAAATATCCATCAGTTTCATGGGCTGGAGTAATTTCTCGTCTCCTGTTTTAAAAAACTCCTCTTGAATACTGACAATACAATTCATGGTTTTGAGTAAGGTCTGCTCTCTTTGTATGAGAGCATTAGCAAACCACTCAGCACCTTCTATTTTTTCTTTTAGAAATTGGATAGCCTCTTTATCGCCTTTTTCTTGCTCCAAGTTTTCTAACATCTTTTTGTAGTACTGACTACTTCTTAATGACTTACTTCTACTGTTGTTGAGTACGACGTTTAGTTCGTCATTATCGGCTTCCAATAAGAAATCGGCAGTTATGTATGCATTGACTTCTTGAGTATTTGTAAAACTAGAACCGGGTTTAGGGTTCAATTGCTCGACTTCTTTGTAAACCTGTCTGATTTGATTTTTATCAACATCAAATTCTTTGAGTAGCTTTTCATAGTTCTTATTGGCGAATGCTGTGTACTGATTTCGCAGCACAGATTGAGCTAATATAATAGACTCTGTTTGGGTTTTATTTTCTAATTGAAGGAGTAAACATTCTTTTAAATCTCTAGCACCAACACCAATAGGGTCTAGCTTTTGTACGATTTTCAAAATGAGGATGAGTTCCGTTTCGCTGATGTTAAGGTTCAACTTAAACAATAAATCGTCGGAGATAGCTAGCATTGAACGGCTTAAAAAACCATTATCATCAAGGCAGCCAATTATGAATTGTGCTAGTACGGATTCATCATCATCGAGGCTTTGCATAGGCAACTGTTGTAAGAGAAATTCTTGTAAACTCAACTCTCTTTCTCGAGGTACTGTGCTGTATTTTTCTTCTGTACTTTGGTTGTGGTTTCTAGTACTTTCCCAGCTACTTTCAGTATCCTCATTTTTCTCTTTATCCTGAGTTGTTTCTTCTAATGCGGGGTTGCTTTCTAGCTCATCTTCTATGCGTTTTTCCAAAGACATAAGAGGTATCTGCAACAAATTCATAAACTGTATTTGTTGTGGACTAAGGTTAAGACCTATCTCTTGTTTTAGTCTCTGTTTTTGCATCGATTAAAATTCGGAATTTTGAGGGTAGCGAGGGAAAGGAATAACATCTCTGACGTTTTTCATGCCAGTAACAAACATGATAAGTCTTTCAAAGCCCAGCCCAAAACCACTGTGCGGACAGCTACCAAATTGTCGTGTTTCTAAATACCACCACAATTCTTCTTGGTCAACGTCCATTTCTTCCATTCTAGACTTAAGAATTTCCATTCTTTCTTCTCGTTGTGAGCCCCCAACGATTTCCCCAATTCCCGGGAATAGTATATCCATTGCTCTGACCGTTTGACCGTCTTCATTCATACGCATATAAAATGCTTTAATACCTTTAGGGTAATCGGTAAGAATGACAGGCTTTTTGAACTTTTTTTCCACCAAATAGCGTTCGTGTTCGGATTGTAGGTCAGCCCCAAAACCTTCGATGAGGTATTGGAATTTTTTCTTTTTGTTGGGCTTAGAGTTGCGTAGAATAAAAATGGCTTCTGTATAAGTCAAGCGTTCGAAATCATTTTCTACTACAAATTGCAGACGTTCAGTTAGCCCCATTTCGGATTTTTGCTCTTTGGGCAGGTTTTTTTCTTCATCTGCCAAGCGTTTATCTAAAAAGGCGATGTCATCAGAACATTTATCTAAAACATACTGAATGCAATACTTCAAAAAGTCTTCTGCTAAGTCCATATTGTCGTTGAGGTCAGCGAAGGCCACCTCAGGTTCTATCATCCAAAACTCGGATAAATGTCTGGAAGTATTGGAGTTTTCAGCTCTAAATGTAGGTCCAAATGTATACACTTGACCAAGTGCTAAAGCACCTAATTCCGCCTCTAGTTGTCCCGATACGGTAAGGTTAGTTTTTTTACCGAAAAAATCTTGTGATTCATCTACATTACCCTTGTCATCTTTGGGTAGATTATTCCAATCCAAACTACTGACTTGAAACATTTCACCTGCACCCTCAGCATCGGCACCAGTAATGATGGGCGTATGCAAATTCACAAAGCCTTTATCATTAAAAAACTGATGAATAGCAAAAGATAGAGCGTGACGTATTCTGAATACAGCACTAAAAGTATTTGTTCTAAAACGTAAGTGAGCTTTTTCCCTTAAAAATTCCAGACTGTGTCTTTTGGGCTGAAGAGGGTATAAATCAGTATCCGCCTCTCCTAAAACTTCAATCTCTTGAGCAGCAATTTCTACCTTCTGACCGCTCCCTTGTGACTCTATCAAAGTGCCAATAATGGAAAGACACGCCCCAGTAGTTATCTGCTTCAGAAGACTCTCGTCAAAAGAATCGCTCTCCGCAACAGCCTGAATGTTATTAATCGTCGAGCCATCATTGATAGCTATAAAGGATACATTTTTACTTCCTCGTTTAGTTCTCACCCAGCCTTTTACACAAACGGTTTTATTAACGGCTTCACCCAACAATAAGGTTTTAACTTTTGTATGTTTCATCTTCAAATTTATTGGAACAAAGATATTAAATCTTAAAACTTTCTAACCTTATTTAAGAAGATAATTAAACTTTGGAAACAAAAAGCAATAAAAAACGTTTCTTTAGTTTTTTAATATGTATATTTGCACCCCCATTATGGAAGTTAAAGAACATATCATTCATCAGTCGCTTTCTCTTTTTTTGAAAAAAGGCGTTAAGCAAGTAAATATGGACGAAGTGGCTACTAGTTTAGGCATCTCTAAAAAGACTTTGTACGTTCATTTTGACAACAAACAAGACTTAGTTCACCATTGTTTTCAGAAGCACAACGATTTAGTCTCTGAAATGATAAATACTTCAGCAGCTCAATTTGAAAATGCTATTGATGAGCTTTTTGCTATCGATGAGAGTTGTTCTTTGGTTATGAAACAAACCAACCCTTACTTGTTGGGTGAGTTAAAGCGATATTATCCTAATACGTGGGCTTTAATTGAGCTGTTAAAACAAAAGGTTCTGTTCAATATAATGAAGAATAATCTCAATAAAGGTGTTGAACAAGGGATTTACAGAAAGGAAATAGATGTGGATATCATTGCCAAACTCATGATTAGTAGAATAGACGCTTTGGTCAATGACGAAATTTTTCCATTGACGCACTACGATTTTAGAAAATTACTGACAGAAATTAGAATTTATCACCTTCGAGGAATTGCAACTCTTAAAGGCATCAACTATTTAGAACAAAAAATCAATGAAGAATAATTTATTATTAATCGCTATTCTTATAGCGTTTACTTCTTCTGCTCAACAACGCTTATCTGTTACAGAAGCGCAAGAGTTAGGCTTACAAAATAATATTAAGGTCAAAAATGCTAAGCTAGAAGTTTCCCTTGCCAAGAAAAAAGTATTGGAAACTATTGGTATTGGTTTGCCTAAGATAAATGGCGAAGTGAGTTGGCAACAGTTTTTAGAGATTCCAACCACGGTTGTCCCTGCTAATATGTTTGTGCCAACAGCACCAAAGGGCGAATATGCCGAATTGCAGTTTGGCACAGAGCATAATTCTACGGCATCCATTACGGCTTCACAACTTTTGTTTGATGGCAGTTATATCGTTGGGCTTAAAGCTTCTACCATTTACAAGAGCCTATCACAACAATCTTTGCAATTGACCGAGCAGCAAATACAAGACAGTATAGCGGCAGCATACTACAATGTGTTGGTGGCAGAAGAAAGAAAAGACTTCTTGAAGCTAATTGCCGAAATACATCTGGGGATTTTAGATGAGGTGCAAGCTCGTTATGACTTGGGGATGGTCGAGGATTTAGATGTTGATAGAATGGCACTCACACTTTCTAATATGGAAATTCAATCCGAAAATATGCAAAGAATGACGGAAGTGGCTTATTTATATTTGAAGTTAATATTAGGGATTCCACTTGAAGAAGAATTAGTACTTACGGACAGTTTACCTACTTTATTAAGTCAAAATCAAACACTAAAAATACAAGAGCCCAATATTGAAAATCGCTTAGAGTTTCAATTGGCTGAAACTCAGAGAAAATTATCTAAGTTAGATTTAAGACGTTACCAATCTCAGTTTTTACCGAGTATTTCTGCATTTGGCACATACAGTAAAAATGCCTTTCGTGATGAGTTTAACTTCTTAGATGAGGATTTAAGCTGGTACCCCACACAGGTGGTAGGCGTCAAAGCAACAATGAATTTATTCGATGGTTTTTCTCGAATAGCTAAAGTACAACAAGCTAAAATTGAGCTCGAAAAAGCTAAGAATAATCAATCTCAAGTTTCAGAATCTTTGAGTTTGGCTCATAAGGTAGCCTTGTCCAATTTCCTTACAGCCTATCATACTCAAAAGCAAAAATCTGAAAGTTTGGAGCTGAGTAAAAAAATCTATTTAAAAACTATGGCTAAATATAGAGAGGGTTTAGTCAGTAGTATGGAGCTATCGCAGTCGGGGGCTGATTATAGTCAGGCTCAAGCCGATAACGCCCAAGCTATCTATAACCTACTTATTGCAAAAACTAATTATAATCGTTCAGTCGGAAACTAATGAAAACAGTAAAATTATTATCAGTATTAACCCTTGCTATCCTTGTTGGTTGTGGCGAAGAGGTCAATGAATTAAGTCAAAAGAAAGAAACCCTAAAAGAGCTTAAGCAGCAAATGGGGGATTTGAAATCTCAAATTTCTTCATTAGAAAAAGAGATAGCTCTTTCCGATACCCTTGTTCAAGGTGGGGTGGTTGTACATACACAAGTTGTTGAAGGCACTAACTTTACCCATTACATCAGTCAGCCGGGTATTGTCAGCTCTAAGGAGAATATATTGGTTAGTGTTGAGATGGGCGGTATGGTCGTTAATCGTTTGGTAGAAGAAGGGCGTTGGGTCAATAAAGGCGATGCTATCATACAGCTCGATGCGAGTATTTTATCCAATCAAGTGGAAGATTTAAGACAATCTACGGAATTAGCCAAGACCACTTACGAGCGTCAAGATAATTTATGGAAACAAGGTATCGGTTCAGAGATGCAATACTTACAAGCCAAAAACCAGTACGTTTCATTGCAGAAAAAGTTAGCCGCTATGGAGGCTCAGCTCGATAAGTTGGAGTTAGTAGCACCTATTAGTGGTCGATTGGACGAGATTTACATCAATGTTGGAGAGTTTGCTGCTCCTGCAATGCCAGCCTTTCGTATTGTCAATTCAAAGAAGTTACAAGTCGAAGTAGATGTAGCAGAACGCTATTCGGCAATTATTAAAAAAGGAGACTTGGTCAATCTTTCATTTAATGCTTTAGGTATAAACCGCCAAGAGAAAGTATCCTTTGTAGGGCAAATTATAAACCCACAGAACAGAACATTCAAAGTAAAGATAAACCTCAACAACAGCTCTGGCGATATTAAGCCTAATGCGGTGGCATCTGTAAAATTACAAGACTTTAGTCAAGAGGGGGCTATGGTTTTACCGTCGGCATGTATCAAAAAAGATATGCGAGGTTCTTTTGTCTTTGTAGCTGACAACAGCAAAGCCATCAAAAAATATGTAGAGACAGGACTTTCTCAAGACGATATGACACACATTATCTCAGGCTTGAGCTTAGGTCAAGAAGTGATAGTGATAGGCTATGACGGTGTAGCCAATGGAAGTAAAATAGAAATCAAATAATTAGGTCAATGAGCAACAGATATTTTAAAATTACTAACCTATCGCTAAGGAATAAAACCACCGTTTTTATTCTCACTGCACTTTTGACACTGTTTGGGATATTTTCTTACAAATCTATGCCCAAGTCCTTGTATCCAGATATCGTTATGCCAACGATAATGGTACAAACCGTATATCCTGGTAATTCGCCTGCCGATATAGAAAGCCTCATTACTCGACCATTAGAGAAAGAGATTAAGTCGGTAAAAGGCCTAAAAAAATTAACCTCGACCTCTGTACAAGACAATTCATCGGTTATTGTAGAATTTAATACCGATATAGAATTAAAAGTCGCTTTACAAGATGTCAAAGATGCAGTTGACAAAGCCAAAAGTGATTTGCCATCTGACTTAGATATGGATCCGATGGTTATGGACATTGACTTCTCGGAGTTCCCTATTTTAAACATCAACCTTTCAGGAGATTTTAGTTTAGATGAGTTAAAAATCCATGCTGAATATTTACAAGATGAGATAGAGGCCTTTTCTGAGATTTCTAAAGTTGAAATAACTGGTTTATTAGATAAAGAAATAAAAGTTGAAGTGGACTTGCATCGTATGGAAATGAGTCAAGTTAGCTTTAGAGATATAGAAGATGCTATTGCTTTTGAAAACACCTCCATTGCAGGTGGAGATATGCTTATCGGAGATACTAGAAGAATGGTACGTACTTCAGCCGAATTTACTTCAGCCGAAGAAATAGCCAATATCATAGTCAAGCACGAGAAGGGTAATATTGTTTATTTGAAAGATATTGCTTTGGTGACTGATGGTTACGAAGATAGAGAAAGTTATGCTAGACTAGATACTCAGCCAGTGGTTTCCTTAAATGTGGTCAAAAAAAGTGGGGAGAACCTGCTAGAGGCTACGGACAAAATTACATCCCTATTAGCGACTGCCAAACAATCTAAGATACTACCTGAAAATTTAACTATTTCTATTACTAACGACCAATCTGAGCAAACAAGAGACCAGCTTAGCAACTTAGAGAACAGCATCATTTTTGGTGTGATTTTGGTAGTTTTAGTACTCCTCTTTTTCTTAGGGTTGCGTAACGCTTTATTTGTCGGTATGGCCATACCACTATCTATGTTTATCAGTTTTGTGGTGCTAGGTGGTATGGGTACAACTATGAATATGGTGGTTTTGTTCGCCCTTATTTTGGCCTTAGGTATGTTGGTAGATAACGCCATTGTGGTTATTGAAAATGTCGACCGACTGTATAGGCAAGAAGGACTTAGTAGATTGGAGGCCGCCAAACAAGGTGTTGGTGAAATAGCAGTCGCTATTATTTCTTCCACGCTTACGACTCTAGCGGCTTTTTTCCCACTCTTATTTTGGGAAGATTTGATGGGAGAGTTTATGGGTTATATCCCCATGACTTTAATAATAGTTTTAGGTTCATCTTTATTTGTGGCATTAGTCATAAATCCGGTCTTTGCTTCTCAGTTTGTGAAAAAAGATGAGCATTCTGCAACGAACAAAAAGAAACTTAAAAAGACCTCCATTTACGCAGCGGTATTAGCTATAGTGTTTTATTTTACAGGATTAAGAATGTTAGGTTCTTTAGCCCTAGTTTTTGCTTTATTGAACTTAGTAAATGGCTTGTACCTAACGCCTTTATCACATACTTTCCAAGATAAATTTTTAGTGCGTTTAGAAAGACGATATTCTAGAATTTTAAGTTGGGCTCTTAGGGGCAGACAACCCTTAAAGTTATTGTCTGGAACATTTGGATTGTTGATTTTTTCCATTGTATTCTTTGCTTTAATGAAGCCCAATGTAGAATTTTTTCCTGTCAACGAGCCTAAGTACATCAATATATTTTTAGAAATGCCTGAGGCGACAGATGTTGTGGCAACCGATTCTTTAGCTCGTATTGTGGAGCAAAAAGTCACCACTATTTTGGAGCCTTATCAGCATGCTGTTTCTTCGGTATTGACTAATGTAGGAGCAGGTACTTCCGATCCCAACGAAATGGGAGGGGCTAATGGCATTACCCCTAACAAGGCCAGAATAACAATCAATTTTGTAGAATTTAAATACAGAGATGGTGTCATTACGGGAAATGTGATGAAAGAACTGTCAGCCTCTTTGGTAGGTATTCCAGGGGTAGATATTAGCGTCGATAAAAATAGAGATGGACCTCCTATGGGGCGTCCTATTAATATGGAAATTGCGGGAGATAATTTCGACCAATTGTTATTGATTTCTGAAGACATTCAGCAGCTTATAGAACAGGAAAATATTGCAGGAATAGAAGGCTTAAAAGTAGATTTAGAAATGAATAAAGCCGAGCTATTAGTAAATATTGACCGTGATATGGCTCGTCGTATGGGAATTTCTACGGCTCAAGTTGGCTCAACCATTCGTACCGCTTTATTTGGTAAAGAAGTGTCTAAATTTAAAGATGGTGAAGACGAGTACCCCATTACGATACGATTAGCAGACAAATACCGCTACGATGTATCTTCTTTGATGAATCAACGCATAACCTTTAGAAGTCAATCCAATGGTAGGATTATGCAAATTCCTGTTTCTTCTGTTGCCGACTATGCCTACAACAACACTTACGGTTCGGTCAACAGAAAAGATATGAAACGTCAAGTGACTATTTACTCTAATGTCATTGAGGGCTACAACGAGAATGTTATCAACGATCAGTTGAAGAAACTATTAGCAGACTACCCTATGCCTGAAAGTTACGACTTGCAGTTTACTGGCAAACAACAAGAACAGGAGCAAACTCAAGACTTTTTATCTAAAGCTTTAATGATTGCCGTTGCTTTGATTACTTTGATATTGGTATCGCAATTTAATTCGGCTTTCAAGCCCATCATCATTATTATGACGGTACTATTCAGTACCATAGGCGTATTCTTAGGCTTAGCCATTTTCAATATGGATTTTGTCATCATTATGACAGGTATAGGTATTGTTTCTTTAGCTGGTATTGTGGTCAACAACGCCATTGTATTGATAGATTACATCGATTTGTTAAAGAGTCGCAAAAGACAAGAATTAGGACTAGAAGAAAATGCTATATTAGATGCTAAATCGGCAGTAGAGTGTATCAAACAAGCGGGGCAAAAACGTTTAAGACCCGTATTATTGACTGCCATCACTACGGTACTAGGTCTGTTGCCTTTAGCTACGGGTATGAATATCAATTTTGCTTCCTTATTGACGGAGTTTAACCCTCAAATATTCTTTGGTGGCGATAATGCCATATTCTGGGGGCCAATGGCATGGACAGTTATTTTTGGTTTGACTTTTGCAACCTTCTTAACCCTAGTCATTGTACCAGTATTGTACTTATTATTCGATAAGCTAAAGAATAAACTAGTTAGTAATGGATAAAATTTCTTTAGTTGGATAGTACACTCTAGCAGTTGTCGATATTAAAATTTGTATATTTGTACCTTAAATTGAACCTTTTGTCTTTACTAGAAAATATTAATATTCCACAAGACCTCAAACGGCTTAAGTCCTCAGACTTGCCACAGGTCTGTGACGAACTTAGACAGTTCATTGTCGATGTCGTTTCTACTAAGGGGGGACATTTCGGAGCTAGTTTAGGCGTAGTAGAACTGACGGTTGCTTTACATTATATTTTCAACACGCCCTACGACCAATTAGTTTGGGACGTTGGGCATCAGGCCTACGGACATAAAATCCTGACTGGAAGAAAAGACCGTTTTCATACTAATAGAATTTACAAAGGGATTAGTGGTTTTCCTAAGCGCTCTGAAAGCGAATACGATACTTTTGGTGTCGGTCATTCATCGACTTCTATTTCTGGTGCCTTAGGTATGGCGGTAGCTTCTACTTACAAAGGTGAAAAAGACAAACAACACATAGCTGTTATTGGTGACGGCTCTATGACGGCAGGATTGGCCTTTGAAGGTCTTAACCACGCTGGTATAGAAAACTCAAACCTACTTGTTATTCTTAATGACAATTGCATGTCCATTGACCCTAATGTAGGAGCTTTGAAAGAATACCTTACCGATATTGCTACTTCACACACCTACAACAAAGTCAAAGATGATGTTTGGAACTTACTAGGTAAAATCAGTAAGTTTGGGCCTAACGCTCAGGCCATAGCCTCCAAACTAGAAAATGCTATGAAGTCGGCATTACTCAAGCAAAGTAACTATTTCGAGTCGTTGAATTTCAGATATTTTGGTCCTGTAGATGGTCACGATGTAGTACACCTTTCTAAGGTACTCAATGACTTAAAAGATATTCCTGGTCCTAAAATATTGCACTGTCTGACTAAGAAAGGCAAAGGCTACGAACCAGCAGAAAAAGGTAGCCCTACCAAGTGGCATGCGCCAGGGCTATTTGATAAAAATACAGGAGAAATTATTAAAAGCGTTTCTTCAAGTCCAGAGCCACCAAAATACCAAGATGTTTTTGGTAAGACCATAATAGAGTTGGCTAAGGAAAACGATAAAATAATGGGTGTTACACCCGCTATGCCTACAGGGTGTTCTTTAGGTATGATGATGGAAGAAATGCCCAAACGTGCTTTTGACGTAGGTATTGCCGAACAACATGCCGTTACCTTTTCAGCGGGATTAGCTACACAAGGTATGGTGCCTTTTTGTAATATTTATTCTTCCTTTATGCAAAGGGCTTATGACCAAGTGGTACACGATGTAGCCATTCAAAACCTTAATGTAGTCTTTTGTTTAGATAGAGGTGGATTAGTTGGGGCAGACGGACCAACACACCACGGGGTGTATGATATGGCGTACTTCAGATGCATTCCTAATATGGTGGTTTCAGCACCTATGAATGAGCAAGAACTACGAAACCTAATGTACACAGCACAATTACCTAACCAAGGGCCTATCTCTATCCGTTATCCTAGAGGCAAAGGCGTTATGGTAGATTGGCAGACGCCATTTGAAGAAATCCCAGTAGGACAAGGACGACAGCTAAGCGATGGCGATGAGGTGGCTATTCTGACTATTGGGCACGTGGGTAACTTTGCTACAAAAGCCATTGAAGAATTAGAAACCTATAGTATTGCCCATTACGATATGCGTTTTGTAAAACCCTTGGACGAAAAGCTATTGCACCAAATCTTTAAAAAGCATAGTAAAGTCATTACCGTAGAAGACGGTTGTATACAAGGCGGTTTTGGTAGTGCTATTATAGAATTTATGGCAGACCACAATTATCAAGCCCAAATCAAGCGTTTAGGTATTCCTGATAAGTATGTTGAGCATGGTACTCAAGCCGAGCTATGGCGTGAGTGCGACTACGATATACAAGCTATTGTAGAGACCATACAACAAATTGTTGGCGTCAAGAAAGTGGCTACTACAGCATAACACACCCATAAAACAGATAAAAAAAAGAGCCCTAAGGTTCTTTTCATAATATATTTATTTCTACTACTTCAGCTCAAAAGTATCCATAAACTTAGTGGTATAGTTACCGTTTATGAAATCAGGATTGCTCATGAGTTGTAGGTGGAAAGGTATGGTTGTCTTTACTCCTTCTATCACAAATTCTTCTAAGGCTCTTTTCATCTTAGCGATGGCTTCCTCTCGGGTTTGTGCCACTGTTATGAGCTTAGCTATCATAGAATCGTAATTGGGTGGTATAATGTAGTTGGCATAGACGTGAGTATCTATACGTACGCCGTGCCCTCCCGGAGCGTGAAAGTTGGTAACCTTACCCGGACTTGGTCTGAAGTCGTTGTAAGGATCTTCGGCATTGATACGGCACTCTATAGCATGCAGTTGTGGGTAATAGTTTTTACCAGATATTTTTATCCCTGCCGCTACTTTGATTTGCTCACAGATGAGGTCGTAGTCCACTACTTCTTCTGTAATGGGGTGTTCTACCTGAATACGTGTATTCATCTCCATGAAGTAGAAGTTACGGTGTTTGTCCACTAAAAACTCTACTGTTCCTGCCCCTTCGTATTTCACCGATTCGGCAGCTTTTACAGCGGCTTTCCCCATAGCCTCTCTTAGCTCATGGGTCATGAATGGCGATGGCGTTTCTTCGACTAGCTTTTGGTGTCTTCTTTGTACCGAGCAGTCTCTTTCTGAGAGGTGACAGGCTTTTCCGGTGCTATCGCCAATGATTTGTATTTCTATATGTCTTGGGTCTTCTATGAATTTCTCAATATACATACCATCGTTGCCGAAGGCAGCAGCTGACTCTTGTCTAGCGGAGTCCCAAGCGGCTTCTAGCTCAGTAGCTTTCCATACTAAACGCATACCTCTACCACCACCACCAGCGGTAGCTTTTAGCATAACGGGATAGCCGATTTCTTTGGCTAGTTTTTTACAGTGTGGAAAGTCTTTGATAAGACCATCAGAACCTGGTATGGTAGGCACTCCTGCCTTTTTCATGGTTTCTTTGGCGGCGGCTTTATCGCCCATGCCTTCAATCATTTCTGGTGAGGCGCCAATAAATTTGATACCATTTTCGCCACATATCTTAGAGAACTTGGCGTTTTCGGAAAGGAAACCATAGCCCGGGTGTATAGCGTCAGCATTGGTAATTTCGGCTGCGGCTATGATGTTAGGGATATTCAAATAAGATTCGCTCGATGGACCTGGGCCTACGCATACGGCTTCATCGGCAAATCTAACGTGTAAACTTTCGGCATCGGCAGTAGAATAAACAGCAACTGTTTTGATGCCCATTTCTTTACAAGTACGGATAACTCTTAGTGCTATCTCGCCTCTATTGGCTATTAATATTTTGCTAAACATAAGACTGTTTTAGGAAGGATCGACTAAGAATAGGGGTTGGTCGTATTCTACAGGAGTAGAATCGTCTACCAATACCTTAACTATTTTTCCACTCAACTCGGATTCTATTTCGTTGAAGAGTTTCATAGCTTCTATCACACAAAGCACATCGCCTGATTTGATGCTATCGCCAACATTGACGAAGGTATCTTTATCTGGAGATGGTTTCCTGTAGAAAGTTCCTATCATAGGCGATTTTACAGTAATGTATTTGTCGTCATCGCTAGGCTCAGCCTTAGCTGGAGCATCGGCCGCTGGTGTAGCTGGTGCTACTGCCGGAGCAGGAGCAGCAGTAGGCATTACTGCCGCTGGGCTTTGTGCCACAGGGATTTGCTGTATGATGGTCGTCTCTGGAACAGCACCTTTCTTAGCCGGTGATTTAATGGATATTTTTACATTATCAATTTCCAAATTGACTTCCGTTGCGCCAGACTTGGCAACAAACTTTATTAATTCTTGAATTTCTTTAATGTCCATATTATAATTTTTTCAAAGATATGATTATTTGCTATCGTATGCCCATTTTAAATAAATAGAGCCCCAAGTAAAGCCTCCACCAAAGGCTGCTAAGATAAGATTATCTCCTTTATTCAGTTGATTTTCCCACTCCCATAAACATAATGGTATTGTTCCGTTGGTGGTATTACCATAACGCTGAATATTCAGCATGACTTTGTCTGTACCAACGCCCATTCTGTTGGCTGTAGCATCTATGATTCTTTTGTTAGCCTGATGAGGTACTAACCAAGCAATATCCTCACCTTTTAGGTTATTTCTTTCCATAATTTCACCAGAAACATCGGCCATACCTTTTACGGCAAATTTAAATACCGTTTGACCTTCTTGGTGTATAAAGTGCTCTTTATTTTTAATGGTTTCTTCGGAGGCCGGGTGGTATGAACCGCCACCTGTCATACGTAGGTAGTGACGTCCTTCGCCATTACTTTTCATGATTGAATCTTGTACGCCTAAACCATCTTCATTGGGCTCTAGTAAAACAGCACCAGCACCATCGCCAAAGATGATACACGTTTGTCGGTCGGTATAGTCTACTATAGAAGACATCTTGTCGGCACCGACTACAATAATTTTTTTGTAATCCCCTGTTTCTATGTATTTGGCGGCTGTTGCTACCGAAAACAAAAAGCCTGAACAGGCCGCCATGAGGTCGTATGCAAAGGCGTTTTTAGCACCTATCTTATCAGCTATAATACAAGCTGTTGATGGAAACATCATATCAGGGGTTGCAGTAGCGCAGATGATGCAGTCTATTTCTTCTGCTCCAATGCCTCTTTTTTGAAGTAATCCTTCGATAGCACCTACACCTAAGTCTGAGGAGGCTAAGCCTTCGCCTTTTAATATTCGTCTTTCTTTGATACCGGTTCGGGTGGTTATCCACTCGTCATTAGTATCTACCATTGTTTCTAATTCTTGATTGGTTAATACGTATTCGGGTACGTATCCGTGAACGCCAGTTATGGCAGCTCTAAGCTTAGTCATTATTGAAGTTGTTTAAAATTTTTGTTGTGAGGTCGGCTTCTACCACATCTGCTGTTAGCACTATCATATTTTTGATAGCAACAGCATTAGAGATTCCGTGACCTATTACAACGGTTTTATTGAGCCCTAAAATGGGTGTTCCACCATAGTTTTCGTAATTGAACCTATCGAAATAGTCGTCTTCTATTTGGCGTTGTTTGATGAGAGAATATACCGATTCTGCTTGTTTGAGTATAACGTTTCCGCTAAAACCGTCACATACTATAACGTCACATTCGTCGTCAAAGAGGTGTCGGCTCTCGATATTACCACAGAAGTTAAAGTCTGTGCTATCTTTCATCATTTCGTGAGCGGCGATAGTTAGCATATTGCCTTTGGTTTCTTCCTCGCCAATGTTTAGCAGTCCGACACGTGGTGTTTTTACACCGCAAACATGCTCAGCAAATAGAGAGCCAAGAATACCAAATTGGTACAATACGTCGGCTTTGCAATCGGCATTTGCGCCAACATCAAGTATGACATTTACTCCACCGTCTAATTTGGGTAAGACGGATGAAATACAAGGGCGTAATATACCGGGAATTGGCTTGACAGACATGTATCCACCGACAAACATAGCACCTGTATTTCCGGCACTGGCAAAGCCATCTATTTGGCCTTTTTTGAGCAGACCGAAGCCTACAGCAATACTAGAGTTGGGTTTTTGAACGAATGCTTTGGTGGGGTGATCGCCCATTTCTATGATATCAGGGGCGTGAACGATATTAAATGCAGAGGCATCGACTTGGTGTTTTTTAAGTTCGCTAGTTATCTGGTCTTGGTCGCCAATAAGAACTATTTCGATGCCATCGGCAAGGTTGTCTAAGGCTAATACGCTACCTTCAATTGTCGCTGATGGGGCAAAATCCCCACCCATTACATCTATACCTATTCGAACTTTAGTCATAAAACAAAAGTAGACTTAAAAAGCTTTTAAAAAGTTTTTAAATCTACATGTAATACACACAAGATTGTTAAATCACGTGGGATAAATTATTTTTCCATTACTACTTTACCTTTGTAGTAAAGTACACCATCTACCCAGTGTGCTCTGTGTGTTTGATGAGTCTCTCCAGTCGTTTGACATACGCTTAACTGTGGCGTTGTAGCTTTATCGTGAGTACGTCTTTTATCTCTTCTTGTTTTAGAGATTTTACGTTTAGGATGTGCCATAATCTAAATTTATTTAGTCTTTAGTTGTTTTAAATTTTCCCATCGTGGGTCAATTGTTTCGTCAATATCTTCTGTCAATCCCATCTGTTCGATGTGTTCTAACATTTGGGGGTTGCACTCGTCCAGTGATTGGTGTGTTCGTTTAGAGGGTAGCGATAAATGAGCAAATTCGTAAATATACCGTGCTAAAGATAGGGTATGTTCGTTGCTCGAAAGAATGAGGATTTCATCACTTTCTACGCTTTCCACAATGTCAGAAAACTTAACAATCAATTCAAAGTGTTGATTTATTTCTTGTTGATAGTCTTCGGTACATCGGTCACAAGCTAAAGTTAAATGTCCAGTCATAGCAAAATCCAATTGCAGTAATGTTGCCTTTTTTACTAGAGTAATACTTGTGCTAATATTAGCCTTTTCTATCTCAGAATAATCAAACAGTGTAAAGAACGAATCTTCAATGTCAAAGTTGAATTGGTGGCTGCCTAATTTTAAAGCCGAAAATTGAATTTCAAAATCTTTAGACTTAACCATAAGTTCAGAACTTTTTCAAAGTAGCCTGCAAATGTAATAAAATTCCTTAAATCTATCCTTTGCAATAACAATGAATACGCACTAACGCTCTCTAGACTTTTCTTTTTTGGCTTGGGACGGTAAAATATTGCTATTAAGTTCTTGCCATTCTTGGCGTTTTTTGTAGACGTCACATGCGGTATAAATGGCTTGTATGAAAGAGCTTTCAGAAGCTATATTTTTACCAGCTATATCGAAGGCAGTACCGTGGTCAGGCGAAGTTCTGACTACTGACAATCCAGAGGTAAAATTCACGCCATTTCCAAATGATAAGGTTTTGAAAGGCACTAAGCCTTGGTCGTGGTACATGGCTAGCACTCCGTCAAAGGCCTTTAATTGATTTGAGCCAAAAAAGCCATCAGCAGGGTATGGACCAAAGGCTAACAACCCTTTGTCTTCGGCTTTCTGTAATGCTGGTATTATGGTTTTTTCTTCTTCTTGCCCAAGCAAACCATTATCTCCTGCATGGGGGTTCAGTCCCAAAACAGCAATTTTTGGCTTACGAATACCAAAATCTTGAATCAAACTTTGGTTAAAGGACTCTAGCTTTTGCAGTATCAACTCTTGGGTAATGTGTTTGGACACTTGCTCCAAGGGCAGATGACCCGTTACTACGCCTACACGAAGTTCCTTATTCAGCATTAACATCAAAGCCTGACCTTCAAATTGTTGTTCTAAAAATTCGGTATGACCGGGAAACTTAAAGCTATCGGATTGTATGTTTTCTTTGTTGATGGGAGCTGTTACTAGAACATCAATACTACCATTTTGTATAGCTTGACAGACTTTTTCAAGAGACTTCAAGGCATATTTACCACCATCCTCCTTACTGCCATAGTTGGTGCTAAGTGCTTCTTTCCAGCAGTTTAGTACGTTTATTTTTTTGTGTTTACATTCCTTGAGGGACTGTATTTTATGTAGGTTTATTTCTTCTAATCCCAATTGTTTTTTGGTATTCATAGCCAATTGGTAATCGCCAAAAAGGATGGGTGTACAAAAGTCTAGCATGCGTTTATCATGAAAACTTTTTAAGATGACTTCTAGTCCTACGCCATTAGTATCACCTATGGATATGCCTAATTTGATGGCTTTACTCATTACACTTTAGTTTTTAGAAAGTCGAACAATAAGCGTACGCCTACTCCTGTACCCCCTTGCCCTCTATAGTTAAAAGGGCTTTGGGTAAATGCTGGTCCAGCGATGTCTAAGTGGGTGTAAGGGTAGTCGGTAAAATGCTCTAAAAACTTACCAGCAGTGATGGCTCCAGCTTCGGCACCACCTAGATTTTTGAGGTCGGCAATGGTTGATTTTAAATCCTCTTTATATTCTTCCCAAAAGGGAAATTCTGCCAACCTTTCGTGTACTCTGAGACCACTTTCTTTCAGTTCAGATAGCGTCTGTTGGTCGTTGCCCATAGCAACAATACCTTGTTTGCCGATAGCTCGAGCGGCGGCACCAGTTAGGGTAGCTAAGTCAATCACAATTTCGGGCTTATATTTTTTAGCATAGCTGAGGGAATCGGCAAGTATCAATCGTCCTTCAGCATCTGTGTTGAGCACTTCCACCGTAGAGCCGTCGTGCATGGTAATGACATCGCCAGGGGCATAAGCATTACCAGACGGTCTGTTGTCGGTAGCAGGGACTAAACCGACTACGAATACGTTTAATTTTGCTTTGGCTATGGCGTACATCGTACCGACTACGGCTGCCGAACCTCCCATATCGCATTTCATGATATCCATAGAGTTGGGCGTAGGCTTAAGACTCAAACCGCCTGTGTCATAAACGATACCTTTACCAACCAATACGATGGGTTTGTTGTTAGTTGCCCCTTTGGGTTTCCATTTCATAATGTTAAATGTAGGGGGGTCAATACTTCCTTTATTGACGGCTAGAAGTCCTCCCATTTTCAGAGCTTCTATTTTACTTTTATGAAAGACTTCTACGCTAAAGCCTGATGCCTTTCCAAGGGCTTCGATGTCCTTACTATATTGGGGTGCGGTTAGGTATGAAAAGGGTTCGTTGACTAAGTCTCTAGCCACATAAGTCCCTTGGACAACCGATTGCAAATGCTGAATGTCTTGTTCAGAGCCATCAAAGTGTAGCCCTATGGACTTTAGGCTATGGTTTTTTTTATCCTTAAAATATTTAAGAAACTGATAATTGGATAAGGCCAAGCCTTCGACAAATGCCAAACTTTCGCTTGAATTCTTGCAGCAGTCAACGACAGTGATATCTTCTATTTTTTCTTTAATAATTTGAGGGTGCAAACTGTTAGCAGACAAACGTATTTTTTCCAAATTATCGGAGGTAAGTACCACAAAAATACAATGGCTATATCGGTTGATAAGCATACTTTTTTGCTCGTTCTTAAGAGCTTTTTCAAGGTATTTCTTTTCCTCTGTGCTTAAGTCAAAATCAGATAAGTGGTCTAATGATTTGCATAGCAATACTAAGGATTGTTGTTTAGAAAAATCTTTTGATAGGGATAGGTGTAAGTCCATAATTATAATGTCGTATTTTTGTACCTCCAAAATTAGACAATTTAGATGAATATAGACGCTTTATTACAACGAGCTTTAGCTTTTGAATTTTTATCGGCAGAAGAAGGTCAATATCTTTTTGAGCATGCCCCTACTGCCGATTTAATGTATGTTGCCAATGAGTTGAGGAAAATACAAAAGCCCGATGGCTTGGTCACTTGGCAGATTGACAGAAATGTCAATACTACCAATGCTTGTATTGCCAATTGTAAGTTTTGCAACTTCTTTAGACCGCCGGGTCATGAGGAAGTCTATGTTACCTCTATAGAAGAATACAAGCCTAAAATAGAAGAAACCATACGTTATGGCGGAGACCAATTGCTCTTGCAAGGAGGACACCACCCCGATTTAGGCTTAGATTTTTACACTAATCTGTTCAGTGAGCTCAAAGAACTTTACCCTGAAATTCGTTTACATGCTTTAGGGCCACCAGAAGTGGCTCACATTTGTAAGTTAGAGGGCAAAAGTCACACTGAAGTTTTGACAGCATTGAAAGATGCGGGTATTGATAGCTTGCCGGGTGCTGGGGCAGAAATACTTAACGATAGAGTTAGACGACTTATATCTCGTGGAAAATGTACTGGTCATGAGTGGCTAGATGTCATGCGTGCTTGTCATCAATTGCACATTACCACTTCAGCCACTATGATGTTCGGTCACATAGAAACTTTAGAAGAACGCTTTGAACATTTGGTATGGATTCGTCAGGTGCAATCAGAAAAACCAGCCGATGCCGATGGCTTTTTAGCCTTTATTCCTTGGCCGTTTATGGACGATGGCACTTTACTCAATCGTATTCGAGGCATAAAAAATAATGTATCTGCTGACGAATATTTGCGTATGATTGCCATTAGTAGAATTATGTTGCCCAATATTAAAAACATACAAGCCTCTTGGCTAACGGTTGGTAAGGAAACAGC
>CAJWHN010000013.1 GCA_913041085.1 uncultured Flavobacteriales bacterium
GAAATACTTCAAAAATGTACGCCAAAACCTTTTTTGAAACTTATAATTTTGATTCTGTTACTGTTGCACCATATATGGGGTCAGACTCTGTTAAGCCTTTTTTAGACTTTGATGGAAAGTGGGCTATTGTCTTAGCATTAACGTCTAATCAAGGGGGCTTAGACTTTCAACTCTTCAAAGATGAAGATAACGAAATGTTATATCAAAAGGTGCTTAAAAAAGTTCAAACTTATGGACATAACATCATGTTTGTAGTTGGAGCTACTAGAGCAGAAGCCTTGAAAGAAATTCGTAAGATAGCACCTGACAACTTTCTTTTGGTCCCTGGTGTAGGTGCCCAAGGGGGAAGTCTTGAAGAGGTTGCCGAATATGGAATGAATTCACATTGTGGTTTATTAGTTAACTCTTCTAGAGGAATTATTTATGCTAGTTCTTCACAAGACTTTGCAAAAGTAGCTAGACAAAAATCATTAGAGTTGCAAAATAAGATGAGTGAAATGCTGAAAAATGCATCACTTCTAAAATAAAATTACTGATTACGCATTATACTAACTAAACTAAATTAATGATGAAAAAATATTTAATCCTATCTATTTTGATAGTGATTTCTATCGATTCATTTTCTCAACAAAAATATACCATTAGTGGCTTCGTTAATGATAATGAAAATGGTGAATCATTGATTGGTGTAAATGTAATAATTCAAGAAAAACTTGTCGGCACAACGTCTAATATATACGGCTTTTATAGTCTTACTTTACCAGAGGGTAGTTATGAAATTTCGTTTACTTATATTGGTTTTGAAAGCTTGAAACAAAGTGTAAACCTTAACAAAAATATTTCACTCAATGTTGATTTAATTAGCTCTAGTACTGATATTGGTGAGGTAACTATTGTAGCTGAAGAGACTGTTGTTGAAAGAACACAAACAAGTATAGTAGAGGTCCCTGTACAACTCATAAAAAACATACCAGCATTATTGGGTGAAGTAGATGTTTTAAAAGCTATTCAATTATTGCCTGGTGTACAATCTGGTGGTGAGGGAACAAGTGGCTTTTATGTACGTGGTGGCGGTCCCGATCAAAACTTAATTCTCTTAGACGGGGTACCTGTTTATAATGCTTCACATTTATTCGGTTTTTTTTCGGTTTTTAATGCCGATGCCATAAAAAATGTAAGGCTAACAAAGGGAGGTTTTCCAGCGCGTTTTGGTGGGCGTTTATCTTCTGTTCTTGAAATTGATATGAAGGAAGGCAATATGAAGAAGATCGAAGGTGAGGGAAGTATAGGCTTAATTTCCTCAAAATTAACCCTACAAGGTCCAATAATAAAAGACAAGACTTCATTTATTGTTTCGGGAAGAAGAACTTACATAGATATTTTAGCACAACCATTTATTAGAAGTGCTAACGATGGTAACCCCGCAGGTTATTTCTTTTATGATTTGAACGCCAAGTTAAACCATAAATTTTCTGAAAAAGACAGACTTTATTTGAGCGCTTATTTGGGAAAAGATAGATTTTATTTGTCTGAAGGAGATGAATATAGCTCATTAATAGACAATACCAATTACAAATCGACATCAAGAGATGATTTTGGTTTGGACTGGGGAAATGTAACTTCTTCTTTACGTTGGAATCATCTTTTTTCTAATAAACTATTTGCTAATACAACTTTTACATATAGTAAATACCAATTTAACACTATATATGATAGCTATTCATCAGAAGTAACACCATACACAACTGACACAGACACTAGTAATTTCAACTATTTTTCAGGAGTTAAGGACTATGGCGCAAAATTTGATTTTGATTATTTACCTAATCCAAATCATTACATCAAATTCGGTTTAAATTACGTGTATCATAACTTCTATCCTGGTTCTTTAGTGTTGTATCTCAGTTCCTACGAAAGAGATTCTCTGGGTGTAGAAAATTATCAGGTACCATATGATACGACTTTCAATTTTTCCGAAGCATTAGAAAGTAATGATGCTTTTTTTTATTTAGAAGATGATATAAAAGTTAATGATCAATTGAAAGTCAATTTGGGAATGCATCTAGGTTATTTTAATACCAATAACAAAACCTATTATTCTTTTCAGCCTCGATTTTCATCACGTTATTTAATTAATAACGATTGGTCTTTAAAAGCCTCCTATGCTGAAATGCAGCAAAATATACACTTGTTAACTGGTAGTGGAGCTGGATTGCCGACCGATATTTGGGTGCCGAGTACCGATTCTGTTCCGCCACAATATTCTAAACAAGTAGCTTTTGCTGCTAACAAAAACTTCTTAAATGGTTTGCTAGAAGTCAGTATAGAAGGTTATTACAAATCAATGAGTGAATTAATTACATTAAAACCTGGTGCTGAAATTATTGGATTTGATGATTGGAAAAATAAAGTAGACACTAATGGGATTGGAAGGTCTTATGGTGCAGAGTTATTCATTCAGAAGAAAAAAGGTAAAACTACTGGTTGGATAGGGTATACGCTTTCGTTTAGTGAGAGAAAGTTTGAAGGGGTTAATTTTGGGAAGTGGTATCCGTATAAGTTTGATAGAAGGCACGATTTTTCATTAGTGATGTCGCATGAATTTTCAGACAATTTCGATATTGGTCTAACTTGGGTTTATGGATCAGGTAATAATATGACCTTTTTAGAGTCTAGATATCCATCAGTTAGCATAAACGGCAATATAAATGGTATTGATGAAGGTAGTGTTGGTGAACTAGAGTATTACCCTACAAGAAATAATCTCAGACTACCTGATTATCATAGGTTAGATATAGGTTTAAACTTTCATAAAAAGAAGAAATGGGGAGATAGAACTATTTCAGTAGGTGCTTACAATGTTTACAATAGAAAAAATCCATTTTTTCTGTCTGTGAACGATAAGATAGAAGTGCAAAATGGTGTGCCTACAAGCACTAGAGTTGTTCAGCAAACCTCTTTATTTCCAATAATACCATCTATTTCTTATAAATTTAAATTTTAGAATAATGAAAAGATTTTTTTACTCCATCATAATCGTAATTTCATTTGTCTCTTGTGAAAATTTACAAACTGTTATTGATGTTGATTTACCAGCCCATGAATCTAAATTAGTAGTTAATTCAGTTAACGAAGTTGGCGAAAAGTGGAAAGCCTATGTCAGTGTTTCCCAAGCACCATTGTCTACAAGTGATTTTGTTTTTTTGAACGATGCATTAGTGATATTAATTGATGGTGAGACCATTATAGATACCTTAACATATAATGCTCCCAAGAACAGATATGAATCTTCATTAATTGTACAACAAGGAACGAATTTTGAAATTCAAGTATCACATTCAAAATACAACACCATAAATGCTGCTTTGTTTCCTTTTCAAAAAGTACTTCTAAAATCTATTGAAGAGCTCCAAAATATCACTAGTGAAACAACGAGTCTTAAGTTTACAATTGATGATCCTCAATCGACTAATTATTATATGATTAATCTTAAAGCTTATTATTCGCAGGATGCTTTTGATACAACAGACATTTGGGAGGACTATTATTCAGAAATAGATAAGATATATTTCGATAGCGATGACCCATCTTTGAATCAAGGACAATTTTCAAGAGGCAAAGTGCTTTTTGACGATAAGTTATTTAATGGAACAACAAAAGAGTTTAATTTATTATTCGATAGTTATGTATCTACAAAAGCTGACTCTATACTTTTAAATTTATGGAGTGTAGATTATGCTTTTTACAACTATTTTACAACAAAGATTATACAATCAAATACAGGAAATAATCCCATTTTCAATTCTGAGCCTGTTAATGTTTATAATAGCTTTCTAGATGGTGATGGCGAAATTCAAGGATATGGTATATTTGCAGTATCATCTAGGGATAGTGTTATTATTAAAACGGATTAGCTGTTTTAAATTGCCATGAACGAACAATTACTTCATTACATTTAGCTCTTTACTCAATTTGATGTAAAGTCATTATCAACAAGCCATAACTTGCCTTTATCTATATATTCTACATGTAAGACTAATTATTATGTCGGATCTGATTTTTTAAGTTCTAGAATACGTAATAATGAATTAGATATCCAACATACAGTCCATATACGTATTATTACCGGCCCTAAAAAATAATTGTGAATCTAAAAAATGTTTAAATTGCAACATTAGCAAAAAGACTTGATTACAAAAAATGAAAAATTTAGTTAATTTTCTTGAAAAACAATTCTTTGGAGTTAGTGAATGGTGGGCTGGTAAGTTAGGTTTGAGACCTTCTTTTGTACGCTTATTTTTTATATATCTGTCTTTTGTTAACTTTGGTGTTCCGTTGATATACCTAAGTATGGTTTTTGTGCTAAGAGTTAGAAATCATTTTAAATACCGCAAAAGACCTAACGTATTTGATTTATAATTAATAGAAGATTTTATTATAAAATAATACAAAGAATTCATGAGTGAAAAAAAAATACTAGGAGTTTGTTCTTGGGTATCAGATAAGTTTGATCTTGATGTCTCAGGTATACGAATGTTGTTTATTATTGCCGCTATTCTTGGTTTAGGCTCACCTATTTTAATTTATTTAATCTTATATCTGGTAAAGCCAAAAAGCATATAATTTAATGAGTAATACGATTTTAATAACAGGAAGTAATGGCTTATTAGGTCAAAAACTTGTTCATCTATTAAAACAAAAAAATCAAGTTGTGGCAACCTCATTGGGTTCTTGTTTAATTTCAGACCAGTCCGATTTTATCTATCAAAGTTTAGATGTGACAGAAGAAAAAAATATTTTACAAATATTTGAAAAATATAAACCTGACTTTGTGATAAACACAGCTGCAATGACCAATGTAGATGGTTGTGAGGATGATAAAGAGTTGTGCGACAAGATAAATGTGACATCTGTAAACTATTTGTCTAGGGCTTGTGAGAAGTTTAATTCGCATCTAATACATATTTCTACAGACTTCATTTTTGATGGAGAAAACGGACCCTATCGAGAAAATGACCAAGCCAATCCTTTGAGTTATTATGGCTTGTCAAAATGGAAGTCAGAGCAAGTTTTACAACAATCCAATTGTAAGTGGGCTATTCTGAGAACTATAATTTTATACGGAACGGCTGAAAATTTACAAAGAAATAATATTGTTCTGTGGGGAAGAAAAGCATTAAAAGAAGGTAAAGAGTTGAATATAATTGACGATCAATTTCGTTCTCCAACCCTAGCTGAAGATTTGGCACAAGCATGTTATTTAGTTATTGAAAAAGAAGCTATTGGCATTTACAATGCCTCAGGAAAAGACATAATGAGTATATATGAAATGGTGGAGAGAATGGCCGACTTTTATCAATGTGATAAATCTCAAATAAATAGAATATCTTCAACCACTTTAAATCAAAAAGCAAAACGTCCACCAAAAACAGGATTTATTTTAGATAAAAGTAAAAAAGAATTGGGCTATAAACCTCATTCTTTTGAAGAAGGATTAACCTTGTTAGAAAAACAACTAAATTAATAATATCAATTAGACTCAGTATGAAACGCATTATATTTTTGTTATCATCAATTTTAATCACTAACTCAGCTTTTGCTGAAGAATCCAAAAAATTAGGAGATCGAATCAACGATTTCTTTGTGCCAATAGTAGATGTCATTGCTATGTTTATTTTTTGGGATCCTATTGCTGCTTTGGGTTTCGATATAGGCACTTCAATTCCAATTGTTGTAGTTTGGTTAGTGTTTGGCGCATTATTTTTCACTATAAAGATGAACTTCATCAACGTCAGAGCATTTAAACACGCTATAGATTTGGTTCGTGGTAAATACGATGATCCTAACGATGAGGGAGAGGTTTCACATTTTCAAGCCTTAGCCACAGCTTTATCTGCAACAGTTGGTTTGGGAAACATCGCTGGAGTTGCTGTTGCAATAACTGTAGGTGGTCCAGGAGCAACCTTTTGGATGATTGTAGCTGGCTTGTTAGGAATGTCATCAAAATTTGTTGAGTGTACATTAGGCGTCAAATATAGAGTGGTTAATGAGAATGGTGAAGTCTCGGGAGGACCAATGTACTACCTCAAGAATGGTTTAGCTAAATATGGCTATGGGAATATTGGAAAAGGATTAGCAGTCTTATTTGCTATACTTTGTATTGGAGGTTCTTTTGGTGGAGGTAATATGTTCCAAGCCAATCAAGCATATGCTCAGTTATCAGGGCAATTTCCAATGCTTTCTGGTAATGGTCCAATGTTTGGTTTTCTACTAGCGATTCTAGTAGGTACAGTAATTATTGGTGGTATTAAAAGTATAGCTAGAGTGACAGAGAAAATAGTGCCATTTATGGCAGTTCTTTATGTGGCTGCAGCATTAGTTATTTTATTAGTTAATTTTTCAGAAATCGGTAATGCTTTTGCTATGATATTCAAAGGAGCTTTTGCTCCAAGTGCAGCCTTTGGAGGTTTTATAGGTGTCATAATTCAAGGTTTTAGGAGGGCAGCCTTTTCAAATGAGGCTGGGGTGGGTTCTGCCTCAATTGCTCACTCTGCCACCAAAACCAATGAGCCAGTAAGTGAAGGTATTGTTTCTTTACTTGAACCATTTATTGACACAGTTGTAATTTGTACAATGACAGCCTTAGTTATTATTGTCACTGGAATGTCTGGCGTTCAAGGAGTTGAAGGTGCTCAACTCACTTCTCAGGCTTTTGAGAGTGTTATATCTTGGTTCCCATATGTTTTAGTTATTGCTATTTTCTTATTCGCATTTTCTACTATGATATCTTGGTCTTATTATGGGTTAAAATCTTGGACTTATTTATTCGGTTCTTCAAAGAAATCAGAACTCGTTTACAAGCTTATATTTTTAATTTTCATCATCGTAGGCGCATCAGTCAAATTAGGGGCTGTACTAGATTTTTCAGATATGATGATTTTAGCTATGGCATTTCCAAACATATTAGGTTTATTGATTCTCTCTGGTGAGGTCAAAAAAGACTTAAAAGAATATCTTCATAAAGTTAAAAATGGGGTGATTAAAAAAATAAAATAAACATCTCATTAATGCATGAAAAACTTCTATTATAATTAGAGCTAATATCATCACTTGCATTAATAAAGAGTTGCAGTCTCAGCCTTACATTTCTTATAAATTAGCTAGTGTGATTGTTAATTACAAATACTAACACGGTGTATACAAAACACTAAGTTATTTAACGAAATTACATTTGATAGAATGCCTTAAATTCCGTAAAATTGTAGCATATTTAACAACCGATGAAAACAAGACTGTTAGCCGAACATATTAGGGAAGTAAAAGACTTTCCAAAAGAAGGTATTTCTTTCAAAGATATCACGCCGATTTTATCAAATCCTGAACTTTCTGCTAAGGTCATAGATTCATTTGTAGAATGTTTAAATGATAAAGAAGTAGATGCAATTGTTGGAGTTGAAAGTAGAGGTTTTTTATTTGGAATGCTATTAGCAAATGCTTTAAAAGTGCCTTTTATTCCTGTTAGAAAGGCTGGTAAGCTTCCTGCCGATACGATTGTTGAAGAGTATGCATTAGAATATGGAACAGCTAAAGTTGAAATACATACTGACGCTATTCAAGAAGGTTGGAATATTGTTGTTCACGACGATTTATTAGCTACTGGAGGAACAGCAGTAGCTGCATCAAAACTAGTTCAGCGATTGGGAGGCAATGTTACATCATTTTTATTTCTTGTCGAGTTATCATTTTTAGAAGGAAGGACAAATTTGTTAAATTATTCAACATCAATAAAATCATTAATTAAATACTAGTATGGATTTTAATTACAATGAAAACCAGAAGTTAATTTCAGAAATGATTCGTTCTTTTTCAGCAAAAGAAATTGTTCCGAATATAAAGGAATGGGATGATAATCAAATTTTTCCTGCTCACGTGTTTAAAAAACTCGGCGAATTGGGTTTAATGGGAGTTTTAGTTCCTCAAGAATATGGCGGATCAGGCTTTGGATACGCAGAGTATGTTACTGCAATCGAAGAATTAGCAAAAGTAGATCCTTCTGTTGGATTGTCAATGGCAGCCCATAACTCTTTGTGTACCGGACATATTATGCAGTTTGGTAATGAAGAACAAAAGAAAAAGTATTTACCAAAATTAGCCTCGGCAGAATATTTAGGAGCATGGGGTTTAACAGAGCATAATACTGGTTCCGATTCTGGCGGCATGTCTACTACAGCCGTAAAAGATGGTGATGATTGGGTGTTGAATGGCGCTAAAAATTTCATTACTCACGCTATTAGTGGTGATGTTTCGGTTGTTATTGTCAGAACTGGAGAAAAGGGAGATTCTAAAGGCATGTCAGCTTTTATTGTAGAAAAAGGAACACCAGGTTTAACCTCTGGAAAAAAAGAAGATAAACTTGGTATGCGTGCATCGGAAACAGCGGAGTTAATCTTTGACAATTGTAGAGTTCCTCAAGCAAATCTTTTAGGCAATGTTGGCGATGGCTTTGTTCAAGCTATGAAGGTCTTAGATGGAGGTAGAATCTCTATAGCAGCATTGTCATTAGGTATTGCCAAAGGAGCTTATGAAGCAGCCTTGAAATATGCTAAAGAAAGAGTGCAATTCGGCAAGCCTATTGCTCAGCACCAAGCTATAGCATTTAAACTTGCTGATATGGCTACTACCATAGAAGCCTCTGAGTTATTGATATATAAAGCTGTCGGTAAGAAAAATGCTAATCAAAAAGTTACTTTAGATGGAGCGATGGCTAAGTATTATTCTTCTGAAGTAGCTGTTAAAGTATCTACCGATGCCATTCAGGTATTAGGAGGTTATGGATATACTAAAGACTTTCCTGTAGAACGATTTTATCGTGACTCAAAGTTATGTACTATCGGAGAAGGAACTTCGGAAATTCAAAAAATAGTCATAGCTAAGCAAATTTTTAAGTAAGCAGTTGTAGGTGAAGTAGATATTTGTATATTTGCAGCCCAACAAAAATTTGAATATGATAATTATTCCAGTAAAAGACGGAGAATCTATTGATAGAGCACTTAAGAAATTTAAGAAGAAATTCAATATGACAGGTAAGATGAAGCAGTTAAGAGCTCGTCGTGAATTCACAAAAAAGTCAGTTGAATTGCGTAATCAAAAGATTAAAGCCGCATACAAAGAAACTTTACAGAGAGAAGAAGACTAGTTCGCTTCTTAGCTCTGCTTATTCGAGACATCATTTGAATTTTTGATACTATTTTAGTATATTCGTTCAAAACGCTGTCTCTTTTTTTATGCCTTTGACTCAAAACTATCTTGATTATTTACTTTTAGAGAAACGCTACTCGTCTCACACAGTAAAAGCTTACCGGATCGACCTCAGAATATTTGAGTCATATCTTAAAGAAATATATACCACGTCTATTGACAAAGCCAATCACGCCATGATACGTAGTTGGTTGGTAGAAGAACTGAACAAAGGAAATTCTGCAAGAACAGTCAATCGTAAAATTACAACCCTAAAGTCTTTTTACAAGTACCTTATTAAAGAACAGAAAATAAAGCAAAACCCTACCTTAAAGATATCATCTTCTAAAACTTCAAAAAAGTTGCCTCAATTTGTTGGACTTGCTGATATGAACGAACTTCTCGATAAGCTAAAATTTGAAGAAAACTTTTCAGGTTCTAGAGATAAACTCATTATTGAAGTTTTTTATTCAACTGGAGTTAGACTATCAGAGCTGATAAATATCAAACTAACAGACGTAGACTCTCTAAAAAGTCAAATTAAAGTGCTTGGAAAAAGAAATAAAGAACGCCTTATTCCTTTAACAAAAGAGCTGCAAAAATCAATTGAAGTCTATATGATATTAAGGATGAAAGAAAAAGCAATCGATCGTTCATATTTATTTCTTACTGACTCAGGTAAAAAACTCAATCCAAGTATGGTTTACAGAAAGGTAAATGAACTTTTGAAAGGGGTAACGACTCTAGAAAAGAAAAGCCCACACGTTCTTAGACACACTTTTGCTACTCATATGCTGAATAACGGGGCAGATTTGAATGTTATTAAAGAATTATTAGGACACGCCAGTCTTTCAGCCACCGAAGTTTATACTCACAATTCTATAGACCAGCTTAAAGAAATATTTAATAACGCTCATCCTAGAGCATAAAAACATTAGAATTATGCAAATAACCATTCACTCAGTGCGTTTCGACGCCGACCAAAAGTTACTTAACTTCATAAACAAGAAAATAGAAAAGTTAACACAGTTTGATGATGAGCTTATATCCTCTGATGTTTTTTTACGTATTGAGAATGCCTCGGACAAATCTAATAAGCTAGTAGAAGTAAAGATAAATACGGGCTTTAACGAGCTGTTTGCAAGCAAAAAATGCGAGTCTTTTGAAGAGGCGGTTGATCTTGTCCAAGAAATATTGATAAGACAGGTCAAGAAAAACAAGCAAAAAAAACGCTTAGTTTAGCCTTAATTTCCCCTAAAAAACAATAACATTAAAAAAAACAGTATTTGTTATTTGTGTGAAACAAAAACTTTAATACATTTGCAAACCCTTTTTCAAGAGGGGCTGTTTTTTTATTTATTGAAATTGCCGCTATAGCTCAGCTGGCTAGAGCAGCTGATTTGTAATCAGCAGGTCGTGGGTTCGAGTCCCTCTATCGGCTCTGGGGGAGATACTCAAGCGGTCAACGAGGGCAGACTGTAAATCTGCTGGCTTAGCCTTCACAGGTTCGAATCCTGTTCTCCCCACACCATTTATATGGTAATGCGAGAGTAGCTCAGTTGATAGAGCGTCAGCCTTCCAAGCTGAGGGTCGCGGGTTTGAGCCCCGTCTCTCGCTCAATACCTTACAGCCGATGTAGCTCAGGGGTAGAGCGTTTCCTTGGTAAGGAAGAGGTCACGGGTTCAATTCCCGTCATTGGCTCAATTGAAATAAAAAAACAGCCCTTCTTTAGTAGGAGGTTTAATTATTAATTAATTTTAAATAGCTAGCTATGGCAAAAGAGAATTTTAATCGTACCAAACCACACTTAAACATTGGTACAATTGGTCACGTTGACCACGGTAAAACTACCTTAACTGCCGCTATTACTAAGGTATTGGCGGACGCTGGATTGGCTGAGGCTCAAGCGTTTGACTCTATCGATAACGCTCCAGAAGAAAAAGAGAGAGGTATTACAATTAACACTGCTCACGTAGAGTATGAAACAGCTAATCGTCACTACGCTCACGTTGACTGTCCAGGTCACGCCGATTACGTAAAGAACATGGTTACTGGTGCTGCTCAAATGGACGGTGCAATTTTAGTATGTGCTGCAACTGATGGTCCTATGCCTCAAACAAGAGAGCATATCCTTTTAGCTCGTCAGGTAGGTGTTCCTGCTGTTGTTGTATTCCTTAACAAAGTGGATATGGTAGACGATGAGGAGTTACTAGAATTAGTAGAGATGGAAGTGAGAGAATTACTTTCTTTCTATGACTACGATGGAGATAATGCTCCAGTTGTTGCAGGTTCTGCTTTGGGAGCACTTAACGGTGAAGCTCAGTGGGTAGATACAGTAATGAAATTAATGGAGAGTGTTGATTCTTACATTCCAGAGCCAGTTCGTGATAATGCTAAAGACTTCTTGATGCCTATCGAGGATGTATTTACTATTACAGGACGTGGTACTGTTGCTACAGGTCGTATCGAAACAGGTGTTGCAAACACAGGTGATGCGGTTGATATCATCGGTATGGGTGCTGAGAAATTAGGTTCAACAGTAACTGGTGTTGAGATGTTCCGTAAGATCTTAGATAGAGGTGAAGCGGGTGACAACGTAGGTATCTTACTTCGTGGTATTGAGAAATCAGATATCAAAAGAGGTATGGTAATCTGCAAACCAGGTTCTGTAACACCTCACACTAAATTCAAAGCTGAGGTTTATATTTTGAAAAAAGAAGAAGGTGGTCGTCATACACCATTCCATAACAAATACCGTCCACAGTTCTACTTAAGAACTACTGACGTAACTGGTGAAATCCATTTGCCAGAAGGTACTGAAATGGTAATGCCAGGTGACAACCTAACAATTACAGTTGAGTTAATCAATAAAGTAGCGATGAGCCAAGGTCTTCGTTTTGCAATCCGTGAGGGTGGTAGAACTGTAGGTGCTGGTCAGATTACTGAGATTATCAGCTAGTAATAATTTTTACTTACAGCAACACAGGAAAGGTCTAGGTTAGGCCTTTCCTATTGCTGTATTTACGGGTGTAGCTCAATTGGTAGAGTAGTGGTCTCCAAAACCATTGGTTGGGAGTTCGAGTCTCTCCACCCGTGCTTAAACATAAAATGAAATGGCAAAATTTGTCGAATACATAAAAGAATCAGCTGACGACTTAATGAATAAAGTCTCTTGGCCTACATGGAAAGAGTTACAAAGTAGCTCAATTGTGGTTGCAATTGCTTCATTAATCATCGCACTAATAGTATATGTTATGGATTTAAGTTTCCGTAATGTTTTAGAAGTGTTATACAGCTTATTTTAAAAAAAGACATGGCAGATAAACACTGGTACGTAGTTAGAGCAATTGGCGGACAAGAAAAGAAAGTTTGCACATACATTGAGAATGAAATTTCTAGATTAAATCTCTCAGATTTTGTTTCTCAGATTCTTGTGCCTACTGAGAAAGTCTTTCAAATTAGAAATGGTAAAAAAGTCAGTAAAGAAAGAAACTTCTTTCCTGGATACATTTTAGTTGAAGCTAATCTTGTCGGTGAAGTGCCTCATATTATTAAATCAGTTCCTGGTGTAATCGGCTTTTTAGGTGCTACCAAAGGTGGTAAGCCTGTACCAATGAGAACATCAGAGGTCAATAGAATACTCGGTAAGGTTGATGAATTGGCTATTACCGATGAAGAAATAGTAATTCCTTATGTGGTTGGCGAGTCAGTTAAGGTAATTGATGGTCCATTCAATTCTTTCAGTGGTTTCATTGAAGAAATTGACGAACAAAAGAAGAAATTAAAAGTTACAGTAAAAATATTTGGCCGTAAGACTCCTGTTGAATTGAGTTTTATGCAAGTCGAAAAAGAATAAATATGTAAACAACCGATTTTACTTTGTTGAAACATTAATGCTTCCAATTTCAATCAAGTAATTTCTAAAACAAATTTAAGTAATGGCTAAAGAAGTAAGTAAAATAGTAAAATTACAGGTTAGAGGAGGCGCAGCTAATCCTTCACCGCCAGTAGGTCCTGCACTAGGTGCCGCTGGGGTAAACATTATGGAGTTCTGTAAGCAGTTTAACGCTAGGACTCAAGAGAAACAAGGAAAAGTTGTTCCTGTTGTTATCACTGTTTTTGCTGACAAATCTTTTGAGTTTGTTATCAAAACTGCACCAGCAGCAGTTCAGTTGTTGGAAGCATCTAAAAAGAAAAAAGGTTCTGGAGAGCCTAATAGAACTAAAGTAGGTTCTGTTAGCTGGGACCAAATCAAAACTATTGCGGAAGATAAAATGGCAGATTTAAATGCCTTCTCAGTAGATTCAGCTATGATGATGATTGCTGGAACAGCAAGAAGTATGGGTTTAACAGTTAAAGGTGGTACTGCACCACAAAAAAAATAAGGATATGGGAGTTAGTAAAAATATGAAAGAAGCTTCTGCTCTTATTGATAAGACTTTAGCTTATTCTTTAACTGATGCAGCAGGTTTAATGAAGTCAATTTCTAAAGCCAAGTTTGATGCATCAGTGGACATCGCAGTTAAATTAGGTGTTGATCCAAAACAAGCCAACCAGATGGTTAGAGGTGTTGTAACACTTCCGCATGGTACAGGTAAAGATGTTAAAGTACTAGCATTGGTAACAGCTGACAAAGAAGCTGAAGCTAAAGAAGCAGGTGCTGATTATGTTGGTCTTGAGGATTATATTGGAAAACTAAAAGAAGGCTGGACGGATATTGATGTTATCATAACTATACCTTCCGTAATGGGTAAATTAGGTGCTTTAGGTCGTGTTTTAGGACCAAGAGGTTTAATGCCTAACCCTAAGACTGGTACAGTAACTATGGAAGTTGGTAAAGCAGTTGCTGACGTTAAGAAAGGTAAAATCGACTTTAAAGTAGACAAGTTTGGTATTATCCATTGTGCTATTGGTAAAGCCTCTTTTGATCCTTCAAAATTAGTCGATAATGCCAATGAACTTTTACAAACAATATTGAAGCTTAAGCCATCGGCATCTAAGGGTACATATATGCAAAGCGTATATATGTCTTCGACGATGAGTCCAAGTGTTCGAATTGATGAAAATTCTATCTAAATCAGTTATTAGTTATGACAAGAGAAGAAAAAAATAAAGCAATTGATGAGCTAAGTGCTCAACTACTCGAAAATAAAAACTTTTATCTTACTGATATTGCTGGTTTAAATGCTGCAAGTAACAGTGACTTAAGACGTTTGTGCTACAAAAGTAATGTTCAAATCCAGGTGATTAAAAATACATTACTTAAAAAAGCAATGGAGAAAAATGATGTTGACTTCGCTCAAATGTATGATTCTTTAAAAGGAAATACAGCAATTATGTTTGCAGAGTCTACTAATGCTCCAGCAAAAATTATAAAAGAATTTAGAAAGAAAGAAGATAAGCCACTTTTAAAGTCGGCGTTTATCGAAGAGAGTTTCTATTTTGGTGATGATCAAGTTGAGGTATTATGTTCACTCAAGTCAAAAGACGAATTGATTGGAGAAATTATTACACTACTTCAGTCACCACCGAAGACAGTTATTTCTTCGCTGCAATCAGCAGGAGGTCAACTTTCTGGAATTTTAAAAACATTATCTGAGCGATCAGAATAAAAATCTTAGTGATTACGCACCACTAATTTTTAATGCTTCCACATTAAATAAAATGTATAACAATTAAACTAAATTAAACATGGCAGATTTAAAAACTTTCGCAGAACAGTTAGTAAACTTGACTGTAAAAGAAGTAAGTGAATTAGCTGATATCTTAAAAGATGAGTACGGAATAGAGCCTGCAGCTGCTGCTGTAGCTGTTGCTGGACCTGCTGCTGGAGGTGGCGGAGACGCTGCTGAGGAGAAATCAGAATTCGATGTAATCTTAAAAGCCGCTGGAGGATCTAAGTTAGCTGTTGTAAAACTCGTAAAAGAGTTGACAGGTCTTGGTCTTAAAGAAGCTAAAGATATTGTAGACGGTGCACCAGCTCCAATTAAAGAAGGTGTAGCTAAAGATGAAGCTGAAGCATTAAAAACCCAACTAGAGGGTGCAGGTGCTGAAGTGGAACTTAAATAAGTTTACACTACTATCCTTAATGGTTTAGGCTTTAAACATAGCGTTTAAAGCTTAAACCCTTTTGTGTTTACAAACGATTTATTTTTTAACAAAAACATTTACCAAGTTGGCTTCAAATAAAACTACCAATAGAATCAATTTTGCATCTATCAAAAATCGGCTTACCTATCCTGATTTTTTGGACATTCAAATAGGTGCTTTCAAAGACTTTTTCCAAATCGGTGTTTCTGCTGATACAAGAAAAGTAGAAGGTTTATGGCAGGTGTTCAATGATCATTTTCCAATCTCTGATTCGAGAAATAACTTCGTATTAGAATTTATTGATTATAACATCGACCCGCCAAGATACTCCATCGAAGAGTGTATTGAAAGAGGATTAACTTACAAAGTACCTCTAAAAGCAAAACTTAAATTATACTGTACAGACCCTGATCACGAGGATTTTGAAACCATCGAACAAGAAGTTTTCTTAGGTTCGGTTCCTTACGTGACTCCTAAGGGTTCATTTGTAATAAACGGTGCTGAAAGAGTGGTAGTTTCTCAGTTACACCGTTCGCCAGGGGTATTCTTTGGTCACAGCTTCCATGCCAATGGAGCAAAATTATATTCGGCTAGAGTAATTCCTTTCAAAGGTTCGTGGATAGAATTTGCTACTGACATACACAATGTCATGTATGCATATATTGACAGAAAGAAAAAGTTACCTGTAACTACATTGTTACGTTCCATTGGCTTTGAAAACGATAAAGATATTCTAGAAATTTTCAAGCTAGCTGACGAGGTAAGAGTTAGCAAAGCTGCTTTGAAAAGAGTTGTTGGAAGAAAGTTAGCCGCTAGAATACTTAAAACTTGGATAGAAGACTTCGTAGATGAAGATACAGGTGAGGTTGTTTCTATCGAAAGAAATGAAGTAATCATTGACAGAGAAACTGTCATTGAAAAAGAACATATTGAGGATATTATAGATTCAGGTTCGAAAACTGTTCTTCTTCACAAAGAAGACGTTTCTACTTCTGAATATGCTATCATCTACAACACGCTTCAAAAAGACCCTACTAACTCTGAAAAAGAAGCGGTTATTTATATCTATAGACAACTTCGTAATGCTGAGCCGCCAGATGAGGAAACAGCACGAGGTATTATCGATAAACTATTTTTCTCTGAGCAACGTTATAGCCTAGGTGAGGTTGGACGTTTTAGAATTAATAAGAAATTGGGATTAGATGTTGATTCTAACACCCAAATTTTAACTAAAGAAGATATCATCTCAATCATTAAAAACTTAGTAGAGTTAGCAAACTCAAAAACTAACGTTGATGATATTGATCACTTAAGTAACAGAAGGGTAAGAACAGTTGGAGAACAGCTTTCTAATCAATTTAGTTTAGGTCTTTCAAGAATGGCTAGAACCATTAGAGAAAGAATGAACGTTAGAGACAACGAGGTATTTACACCAGTTGACTTGATTAATGCTAAAACTCTATCCTCTGTAATAAATTCATTCTTTGGAACAAATCAGTTGTCTCAGTTTATGGATCAAACCAATCCTTTAGCTGAGGTCACACACAAAAGAAGAATGTCTGCACTAGGGCCTGGTGGTCTTTCCAGAGAAAGAGCAGGTTTTGAGGTGCGTGACGTTCATTATACTCACTATGGTAGATTGTGTCCAATTGAAACTCCTGAGGGACCAAATATTGGTCTAATTTCTTCACTTTGCGTATATGCAAAAGTTAATAATCTTGGATTTATTGAGACACCTTATCGTAAGGTAGAAGAAGGTGTTGTGAAAGTCGATGAACAACCAATTTATCTTACTGCTGAGGAAGAAAACAACATGACTATTGCACAAGCCAATGCTCCAATTACTGAAAAAGGTAATTTTGAAGTAGAGCGTGTAAAAGCAAGATTTGAAGGAGATTATCCAGTGACAGAGCCACAAAACATTACTCTAATGGATGTTGCTCCAAACCAAATTGCCTCTATCGCTGCCTCTTTAATTCCTTTCTTGGAGCACGATGATGCAAACCGTGCACTGATGGGTTCTAACATGATGCGTCAAGCTGTTCCTTTATTACAAGCAGATGCTCCAATTGTTGGTACGGGACTTGAACCTCAAGTAGCTCGTGACTCAAGAGTACTTGTTAATGCTGAAGGCAATGGTGTTGTTGAATATGTTGATGCTAATGAAATTCATATTCGATATGAAATGTCAGATGAAGAGAAGTTAGTTTCATTTGATGATGATGTAAAAGTATATAGCCTTACTAAATTCAAGAAAACCAATCAAAACACATGTATAAACCTTAAACCAATTGTTGTCAAAGGTGATAAAGTTGTTAAAGGGCAAGTATTATGTGAAGGATACGCAACTCAAAATGGCGAATTAGCTATTGGTAGAAACCTTAAAGTGGCATTCATGCCTTGGAAAGGTTATAACTTTGAGGATGCAATTGTACTTTCTGAACGTGTAGTAAGAGAAGATTTATTTACATCGATTCATATTGAAGAGATGTTAGTAAATGTAAGAGATACCAAGAGAGGTCCAGAAGAATTGACGGCAGACATTCCTAATGTTTCTGAAGAAGCAACTAAGGATTTAGATGAAAACGGAATGATTCGTATTGGAGCAGATATCAAAGCTGGTGATATCATCATCGGTAAGATTACGCCTAAAGGAGAATCTGACCCAACGCCAGAAGAAAAGCTTCTTAAAGCTATTTTTGGTGATAAAGCTGGAGATGTAAAAGATGCTTCTTTGAAAGCAAGACCTTCATTCAAAGGTGTAGTAATTGACAAGAAGTTATTCTCTAAATCTGTTAAGGATAAGAGAACACGAGCAATGGACAAAGAAACTGTTGCTATTCTTGAAAAAGAGTACAATCAAAAAGCTGCTGAGCTCAAATCAATACTAGTTAACAAATTATTTACCATTCTAAGCGGTAAGACTTCACAAGGTATTGTAAGTAGTTTAGGTGATGATTTGATTCCTAAAGGAGTTAAATATACGCTTAAAGCTCTTCAAGCAATTGATTATGATACAGTAAACACACACAAAACAAAGTGGGTAGTTGATAAAGAATTGAATTTCAAGATTCAAACTTTGATGAACAACTTCTTATTAAAGAACAGTGAGTTGTTGAGTGATTTCCGTAGAAAGAAATTTGCGGTTACTGTTGGAGATGAACTTCCTACTGGTGTACTCAAGTTAGCAAAAGTTTATGTTGCTAAAAAACGTAAAGTTCAAGTAGGTGACAAGTTAGCAGGTCGTCACGGTAACAAAGGTATCGTTGCCAAAATTGTTCGTGATGAAGATATGCCATTCTTAGAAGATGGTTCTACTGTAGATATTGTATTGAATCCATTAGGTGTACCATCTCGTATGAACCTTGGACAGATTTATGAAACTGTTTTAGGTTGGGCTGGTCAAAAATTAGATAGAAAATACTTTACTCCTGTTTTTGATGGTGCTTCTATAGATGACATCAACAAAGAAACTGATGCTGCTGGTTTACCAAGATTTGGACAAACCTATCTTTATGACGGTGGTACTGGTGAGCGTTTTGATCAACCTGCAACAGTAGGTATAATCTACATGCTGAAACTTGGTCACATGGTTGACGATAAGATGCATGCTCGTTCAATAGGTCCTTACTCACTAATTACTCAGCAACCACTAGGTGGTAAAGCTCAGTTTGGTGGTCAAAGACTTGGTGAGATGGAGGTTTGGGCACTCGAAGGTTATGGTGCTGCAAACATTCTACAAGAAATGTTAACAGTAAAATCTGATGATGTAGTTGGACGTGCTAAAGCTTACGAAGCTATTGTAAAAGGTAGTCCAATGCCAACACCAGGTATTCCTGAATCATTCAATGTATTGATGCACGAGTTGTTAGGTCTTGGACTTAAAGTGACTTTAGACTAATATTTTAATCTTAATACTCTATAATAAATAGATATGGCAATAAGAAAAGGTAAAAACGAAGTAAACACTAGTTTCAACAATATTACGATAAGTCTAGCTTCACCAGAAGATATACTTTCTAAATCTAGTGGAGAGGTAACAAAACCAGAAACTATTAACTACAGAACATACAAACCTGAAAGAGACGGTTTATTCTGTGAGCGTATTTTTGGACCAACTAAAGATTTTGAATGTCATTGTGGTAAATACAAGCGTATTCGATACAGAGGTATAGTATGTGATCGTTGTGGTGTTGAAGTAACTGAAAAGAAAGTACGTAGAGAGCGAACAGGTCATATTCAGTTAGTTGTGCCAGTAGCACACATTTGGTATTCTAAATCTAACCCTAATAAAATTGGATATTTACTAGGTTTACCAAGTAAGAAGTTGGATATGATTATTTACTACGAAAGGTATGTAGTCATTCAGCCAGGATCGGCAACTAATGAAGAAGGAGAACCTCTTCAATTTTTAGATTTCTTAACAGAAGACGAGTACTTAGATGCTTTAGAAAAGATTCCAGCAGAAAACCGTTATTTAGACGATGAAGACCCTAAAAAATTCATTGCTAAAATGGGTGCTGAAGCATTGATAGAGCTTTTAAGAAAGCTAGATTTAGATCAATTATCTTTTGATTTACGTCACAAGGCTAATACTGAAACTTCACAACAAAGAAAAGCTGAGGCTCTAAAGAGATTACAAGTTATAGAATCATTCAGAGATGCAAATTCAAGAATAGAAAATAAACCAGAGTGGATGATTGTTAGGGTTATACCTGTTATTCCACCTGAGTTAAGACCATTAGTGCCATTAGATGGTGGTCGTTTTGCTACATCTGACTTGAATGACTTATACAGAAGAGTTATTATTAGAAATAACCGTCTGAAAAGATTAATTGAAATTAAAGCTCCTGAAGTAATTCTAAGAAATGAAAAAAGAATGCTTCAAGAATCTGTTGATTCATTATTTGATAACTCTAGAAAATCAAGTGCTGTTAAAACAGAATCTAACAGAGCGTTAAAATCATTATCTGATAGTTTAAAAGGTAAGCAAGGACGTTTCCGTCAAAATCTACTAGGTAAGCGTGTAGATTATTCAGCACGTTCAGTTATTGTTGTAGGTCCTGAATTGAAAATGCACGAATGTGGTTTACCAAAAAATATGGCAGCTGAATTGTTCAAGCCTTTCATCATTCGTAAAATGATTGATAGAGGTATTGTTAAAACAGTAAAATCTGCTAAAAAGATTATTGACAAAAGAGAGCCTGTAGTATGGGATATTTTAGAGAACGTGATGAAAGGACATCCTGTTCTACTAAATCGTGCCCCAACTCTACACCGTTTAGGTATTCAGGCTTTCCAACCAGTAATGATAGAAGGAAAAGCTATTCGTCTTCACCCTCTTGTTTGTACTGCATTTAACGCCGATTTTGACGGTGACCAAATGGCTGTTCACTTACCATTAGGTGAAGCAGCAGTATTAGAAGCACAGCTTTTAATGTTAGCTTCTCATAATATTCTAAATCCAGCTAATGGTGCGCCAGTTACTGTACCATCTCAGGATATGGTTTTAGGTCTTTACTATATGACTAAGCCATTAAAAGGAGCTAAAGGAGAAGGTTTAGCATTTTATTCTGATGAAGAAGTTAAAATTGCCTTTAATGAAGGTAGAGTTGACTTACACGCTTACATTAAAGTAAAAGCGCAGATTAAGAATGACAAAGGCGAATTAGAAACTAAATTGATTGAGACTTCAGTTGGTAGAGTTTTATTTAATGAATTTGTTCCTGAGGAAGTAGGTTTCATTGATAAACTACTTACTAAGAAAGCTTTAAGAGATATTATTGGTGAAGTCCTTAATGTTTCTGGCATTGCTAAAACAGCAGAATTCCTAGATAATATCAAGGGTATTGGTTATAATTTCGCATTCAAAGGTGGATTATCATTTAACCTTGGAGACGTTATTATTCCTGAAGAAAAAGATACTATGGTATCTGATGCCTATAATCAGGTTGATGAAGTAACAGCCAACTACAATATGGGATTCATTACCAATAACGAAAGGTACAACCAAGTTATTGATATTTGGTCTAATACTAATGCACACCTTACTGAAAAAGTAATGAAGCAATTGAGCTCAGACAAAGAAGGATTCAATTCTGTATACATGATGCTTGACTCAGGTGCAAGGGGTTCTAAAGAACAAATTAAGCAGTTAGGTGGTATGAGAGGTCTAATGGCAAAACCACAAAAATCAGGTGATAAGAGTGGTGCTGCTATTATTGAAAACCCAATTATTGCCAACTTTAAAGAAGGTTTATCTATTCTTGAGTACTTCATTTCTACTCACGGTGCTCGTAAAGGTCTTGCCGATACAGCACTTAAAACTGCCGATGCAGGTTATTTAACAAGAAGACTTGTTGACTCATCTCAAGACGTTGTTGTCAAGATAGAAGATTGTGGTACTCTAAGAGGTCTTGAAATTTCTGCATACAAGAAAAATGATGAAATCGTTGAACCATTAAAAGATAGAATTTCAGGTCGTGTTTCTTTACACGATGTTTATGATTCTGATGGTAATATAATCGTTGCTAATGGTGAGATGATTACTGATAATATGGCTAAAGAAATTGAAGAGGCTAAAATCGAATCTGTTGAAGTACGTTCAGTACTTACTTGTGAGGCCAAAAAAGGAGTATGTGCGAAATGTTACGGAAGAAACCTATCCACAGCAAGTATGGCTGTACCAGGTGATACGGTTGGTGTAGTTGCTGCTCAGTCTATTGGTGAGCCAGGCACACAGTTAACATTAAGAACATTCCACTTTGGTGGTACAGCATCAAAAATTGCATCGGAGTCTAGTGTAGTAGCTAAATTAGATGGTAAAGTTGAAATCGATGACTTGAAACTTATCGATTCAGTTAATGAAGATGGTGAAAAAATCAAAATGGTAATTAGCCGTACTTCTGAGATTAGAATAATCGATGAAAAACTAGGAATAGTTCTTTCAACAAATAACATTCCTTACGGTTCTACCTTATATATAGAAGCAGGTAAGAAAGTGAAGAAAGGAACTAAGATTTGTGATTGGGATCCATACAATGCTGTAATTATTTCAGAATTTGATGGAAAGATTGCTTTCCAAGATATTCAGGAAGGATTATCGTACCGAGTAGAGTCTGATGAGCAGACTGGTTTTGAAGAAAAAGTAATGATTGAGCGTAAGGATAAAACACTTAATCCTACTATCAATGTTATTAACAATAAAGGAGAGCAAACAAGGTCATATAGTATTCCTGTGAAAGCTCACTTATCTGTTGATGATGGACAAGCAATTAAATCTGGACAAATCATTGCCAAGATTCCAAGGCTGGCATCTTCTTTAGGCGATATTACTGGTGGTCTTCCACGTGTGACAGAGTTATTCGAAGCACGTAATCCTTCTAATCCAGCTGTTGTGACTGAAATTGATGGTATCGTTACTTTTGGTCCAAAGATTAAGCGTGGTAACAAAGAAGTAATCATTACGTCTAAAACTGGTGAGGTTTCTAAATACTTGATTCCTTTATCTAAACATATTTTAGTTCAGGAAAATGACTTTGTAAAGTCGGGTATGCCTTTATGTGATGGTGCTATTACACCATCTGATATTTTGAGAATTAAAGGTCCTACTGCTGTTCAAGAATACATCGTAAACGAAATTCAAGAAGTATATAGACTTCAGGGAATGAAGATTAATGATAAGCACTTCGAAGTTATCGTTAGACAAATGATGCGTAAGATGAACGTTGTTGATGCAGGTGACACTAAATTCTTAGATGGTCAAATCATTACCAAGTTAGAATTTATGGAAGAGAATGACAGAATCTTTGGCATGAAAGTGGTTAAAGAAACTGGTGATTCTCAAGTGCTTAAAGCAGGTCAAATTGTATCTGCAAGAAAGTTAAGAGAAGAAAATTCTAGATTGAGAAGAAAAGATTTGAAAACAGTTGAAGCTCGTGAAGCAGTTTCTGCTACGAGTGAGCAACGTATTCAAGGTATTACTAGAGCTGCACTACAAACTAACAGTTGGGTATCTGCTGCTTCCTTCCAAGAAACTACCAAAGTTCTTAACGCTGCTGCTATTAACGGTAAGCGAGATGGATTAGAAGGTTTGAAAGAGAATGTTATTGTTGGACATAAAATTCCAGCAGGTACAGGTCTTCGTGTTTGGGATGATCTTGTAGTTGGTTCTCAAGAAGAGTTTGATCAGTTAATGGCTGCCAAGGAGGAAGAAGTACCTTCTGAGAAAGTATAAATAGATTCATTATGGCTGAAGATAAAAAAGGACTTAATATTGAGCTCACTGAAGAGGTAGCTGAAGGTATATATAGCAATTTGGCTATAATTAACCATTCACCCTCAGAGTTTGTCGTCGATTTTATTAAGGTTATGCCTGGTGTGCCAAAGGCAAAAGTTAAATCAAGAATTGTTTTGACACCACATCACGCCAAGCGACTTTTAAAAGCTCTTAATGATAACGTATCTAAATTTGAAGCTCAACACGGTTCAATCAAGAATGTTGATTCTCAAAGCAACATTCCACTAAGTTTTAGTGGGCCAACAGCTGAGGCATAAACAATAAAAAAACCACTCAATGAGTGGTTTTTTTTATCTTATTCTTTTTAAAATTTTAAGCTTGCCCTAAAGATTTAAGCATTTTAGTGTGTTCTATAATTGCCTGTATATAGCTTTTCTGACTATAATAGGGTAATCCATGCTTTTCAGCTTTTTCTTTCACGATATGAGAAATATTCTTGTAGTGAACGTGACATATATTAGGAAATAAATGGTGCTCAACTTGAAAATTTAATCCTCCAACAAACCATGAGAATAATCGACTTGTAGGAGCGTAATTAGAAGTAGTTTGTAATTGGTGTATTGCCCAATTGTTTTCAATGGTTCCTTCTTCATTGGCTAATGGATAATCGCACTCTGGCATAATATGAGCCGTTTGAAAAATGGTAGCTAAAATAAAGCCTGCTACAAAGTGAAGACTGAAGAAACATAACAACCAAAAGCCAAATGAAATACCACCAACAACAAAGTAAGGGATAACAAACATATAAGCGTAATAAATAATTTTCCATGCTACCATTTCGAGTATCAATGGTGTGTATTCTTTTTTGCTTATGAAACCATCCTTTTTAAAATCATTTAGTTGTTTAAACTCCTTGTTTGTAGCCCACGAAAATGTCATTAGCCCATAGAAGAACCAAGCATAAATATGTTGTAGTTTATGAATCTTTTTTAAGGGGGCATCAGGAGAAAAACGAAGTAATCCCATTGGGCTTACATCGGGATCCATTTCGTGAACATTGGTAAACGTATGATGCAATCTGTTGTGTTGAATGCGCCAGTTTTTAGCACTTCCGCCCATTAGATTTAATGTAATGCCAAAAAGTCTATTCACAACTTTATTTTTTGAATATGAACCGTGATTAGCATCGTGCATAATAGATAGTCCTATTCCTGCCATACCAACACCCATACATACCCAAAGCAACCAATAAATCCAATTATTTGTTACAACACCAGAAACAGCCATACCATAAGGGATATAGTATAATGACAGCATAAAGATGCTCTTGAACACCATATTAGTGTTACCAAATCTTGTTTTATTATTTTTTTTGAAATATTCATCAACCGATCTTCTAAGTTCAGTGATGAATTCTTTAGAATGGTTTTTGTCGAATTTTGCAGTCTTCATTATTGTATTTTCGTTCGTCTTAAATTAAGCAAGTGTAAATATACACATTAAAAGATGGACTTTTTTATGATTTAAAATAGTTTATTAACTATTCTATGAACTTTTGTTCTCTCATCCAATTATCGTTAAATATTTTGCCAACATATCTGCTTCCATGGTCATGTAATAGAACGACCACAACATCATCTTTATTGAGTTGACTCTTTAGCTGATTGAGTCCAGCAATAGCACTACCACATGAGTAGCCAGCAAAAATACCTTCTTCTTTAGCTAAACGACGGGCATAGATAGCACCATCTTTATCAGTCACTTTTTCAAAATGGTCAATTAGGTCAAAGTCTACATTGTCAGGTAAAATATCTTCTCCAATACCTTCAGTGATGTAAGAATAAATCTCATTTTCATCAAACACACCCGTTTCGTGATATTTTTTGTAAACAGAACCGTAAGAATCGACCCCCCAAATTTTGATATTCGAATTTTTTTCTTTGAGGAATTTTGCAATACCTGAAATAGTTCCACCAGTTCCAACACCAACAATAAAATGGGTGATTTTGCCATCTGTTTGTTCCCATATCTCAGGGCCAGTAGATTCGTAATGCGCTAATCTATTGGATAGATTATCGTATTGATTGGGATAAAATGAGTTTGGAATTTCTTCATTAAGACGTTTAGCAACAGAGTAGTATGATTCGGGGTGTTCTGGAGCTACATTAGTTGGGCAGACATAAACCTCTGCACCCATAGCTTTTAGAATATCCATTTTTTCTTTGGATTGCTTATCTGAAATGGTGCAAATGAGTTTGTATCCTTTCTGAATACAAGCTAGTGCTAAGCCCATGCCAGTATTACCAGAAGTGCCCTCAATTACTGTGCCACCTTCTTTAAGAAGTCCAGCTTTCTCTGCATCTTCAATCATTTTTAAAGCCATTCTATCTTTAGTGGAATGACCGGGATTAAAACTTTCTAGCTTAGCCAAAACAAGTGCTTCTGTATCTACTACTTTGTTCAATTTTACCATTGGTGTATTACCAATAGTTTCTATAATGTGATTATAAAAATTCATAGTACAAATTTACCATTAATGTTTCTTTTATTATTCAAATCGAATCGCTTTAATGGGATTTATTTTACTGATTAAATAAGATGGAATGATAAGCATTAGCCAACAGACAATGAAGGTGCCAATATTTAGAGCAAGAATATGAGCAATATTGAGGTCAATAGGTACATATGACATATAATAAGTGCTCTTGTCTAATTCCAAAATTTGAAATTGTTTCTGCATCCAACAAAGACTCAGTCCTATTAAGTTGCCCCAAAACATACCTCTAAGAATTAAATATAATGAATGATAAATAAACACTTTTCTAATGCGCCAGTTTTGGCTGCCCAAAGCCTTAAGTGTGCCAATGAGTTGAGACTGCTCCAAAATAAGAATAAATAAGGCCGTTATCATGTTAATTGCACCAACAATTAGCATAAGGATTAGTATAACCCTAACATTCATATTTTGTAAATCAAGCCAATCAAAAAGCTGAGGGTTATTATCAATAACGGTTCTAGCGTTTAAATCAAAACCTATATTGGAATAAACTTCTTGATTTATCTTTTCTAAATCTTCAAAATTATGAAGTTGTATTTCTAGCCCTCCTACATCATTTGCTGACCATTTATTGAGTTTCTGAATGTGTCCAATATCTCCCAAGACCAGCATTTCGTCAAATTCGGCAACACCACTATCATAAATACCTGCAATTTTAAATTGACGAACTCTTACAGGTTGTTGGATAAAGTACATTTGAAAGCCATCGCCAATGTTTAGATTCAATTGATTGGCTATAGTTTGAGAAATCAATACTTTATTAGACCTTTTAAGCCTTCCAAAAGATGGTATTTTGCCTTGTGTTAAGATGTTTTTAATAAATGTGCTGTCAAAATCACTACTTACACCTTTAAGCACCACACCTTGAATCTCATTATCGGTTTTAATGATTCCAGCTTTGGTAGCATAGGATTGAATGTGTTTTATGTCTTCTATCTTTGAAAAAGATAGTTTTAAGGAATCTGTATGTTTTAAAAGCGTAGATTCGTAGGAGTTTCCGTTACTGAAATTACTCACTTGAATATGAGAACTGAAACCAATAACTTTGTCTGTAATTTCGTTTTGAAAACCTTTTATAATAGCAAGCGACATCAACATAACCGTTAGACTCAAAGCAATAGCTGTAATAGCTATACGAATAACAGGTCGAGAAAAACGGCGTTCGTTTTTGCCAATAAGTCGTTGGGCTATGAAAAATGATACATTCATAAATTATGCGCTATAAAATTAAACATTTATTCCTTTGCCTTTTGGTCTTTTTACATTGTTCAAGTGCAAATGAAAGTTTGCAAGTTGGTGCAGAGAGAACTGCTAAGTATATTCCATTACTAAAGGATAAGGCTATTGGTGTAGTAGGCAATCAAAGCTCTCTTATTGGTACAACACATTTGGTAGATTCTTTGTTGAGTGCAAAAATTCAAGTGGTTAAAGTCTTTAGTCCAGAACACGGCTTTAGAGGAACTGCCGATGCAGGTGCTCACATAGAAAGTGGAATTGATGAACAAACAGGACTTCCTATCATATCATTGTATGGGAGTAATAAAAAACCCAGCCCATCACAATTAGAAGGGATTGAAATTTTAGTGTTTGACATACAAGATGTAGGTGCTCGTTTTTATACCTATATATCGACCATGCATTATGTGATGGAGTCGGCAGCAGAAAACAATATTCCATTAATTGTTTTGGATAGACCTAATCCCAATGGGCATTATATCGATGGCCCTATTTTAGATACTGCTTATCGTTCTTTTGTAGGTATGCACCCCATACCTATCGTTCACGGTATGACTATTGGCGAGTATGCTAAAATGATAAATGGCGAGAAGTGGCTAACGGATAGTGTAGAATGTGATTTAACAGTTATTCCTATGTTTGGATATAACAAGCAAATACCATACGATTTACCGTTAAAGCCATCACCCAATTTACCCAATGCTCAAGCCGTCAATTTATACCCCTCTTTATGTTTGTTTGAAGGAACCAATATAAGTGTAGGCAGAGGGACAGATTTACCTTTTCAGCACTATGGCGCACCTTTTTTAGAAAGTGATTATTCATTTGTGCCAGAAAGTGGGGCAGGAGCTAAGTATCCTAAACATGAGGGAGAAAGATGCTATGGCCAAGATTTGAGCCAATTTGCTTTACTCAGCCAATTAGATTTGTCTTTTATAATAGATGCTTATAATGAATGTCCAGAAAAAGAAGACTTTTTCAATACTTTCTTTGATAAACTAGCTGGAGGAAATACTTTAAGGTTATCCATTATTGATGGAAAATCTGAAGAAGAAATTAGACAAAGCTGGTCTGAAGAATTGCTAGAATTTGAACAGATGAGAAATACCTATATTATTTACCAATAAGGTTTTTTTATATTTGCAGAGCAATACTCATTGCCATTTTAGCTCAACCTTTATTTAGTTTTTTTATGATTTGAAAAATTGATTTTCATTGTTTAAAACTTAATTAATGCCCAATTTAAAAGCTTACTATGAACGTTACCGTTCATATTCCATTTACAAAAGAGTAGAGGAATTGTACAAAGATTTTGATGCTAATGATATCATGCTTACTTCTGCTTTTTCGGCTTATTCAGCGATTTTACTTAAAGTAATTTCTGAAGTCAATAATTCCCAACCTATCTATTTTACTGATACAGGTCATCATTTTGATGAAACGATAGAGTATAAAGACTATGTCACCAATCTTTTTAATTTAAATGTAGTGAGTATTTCGGCAAAGGTCGAAGTTCAACTTAAATGCAGTGAACAAGAGCTGTGGCTACATAAACCAAACGAATGTTGTTATTTTAATAGGGTTCAACCTTTAGAAAAAATCAAGCAAGAGCATAAAGTTTGGGTTAGTGGTGTCATGATGTGGCAAACAACCAACAGAAGCCGTATGCCTTTGTTTGAGCAAAAGCCCAATATCATCAAATTTCACCCTTTATTAGATATTGACACTTTAGCTAGAGATAAATTTATCGAGCTAAATAGCTTACCAGCTCACCCCTTGTTCGCAAAAGGCTACGAATCTATTGGCTGTACACATTGTACTAAAGCTGGAAAAAACCGTTCTGGCAGGTGGGAAGGCTTAGACAAAACTGAATGTGGATTGCATTTGTAAACTCTAAATAGTTTTAAATTTCTCTACAATCTCGTAAACCGCTGGGCAAACCGTTACATTTTTTTGAGTTAAGTCGAGTATTTGGTATTGTTTTATTCGGTCGGTGTGTGGGAACTCACGACATGCCTTTGGGCGAACATCATAAATACTACATCTATTATCTTCCCCAAGAAAAGCACAGGGAACTTGCTGTAAAACGTAGTCTTTATCTTCGTCTATTCTTAAGTACTTCTCGGTAAATTCTGAAGGTTTTATTCGGAGGTGTTTGGCTATTCGGCCAATGTCTATATTGGTAAATAATGGCCCTGTAGTGCTACAGCAGTTGGCGCACTCCAAACAATCGGTACAAGCAAAGACTTCTTCATGCAATTGGTGCATTTTTTGGTCCAAGACTTTGGGTTTTACTCTCTTGAGTTGTTGAAAGAACTTCTTGTTTTCTTTCGCTTTTTGTCGGACTAGAGCTCGGTGTTTCTCTAAGTCCATTAGCCTATTCTTCCAGTATAAACTTCAAGAGCTTTTTCTAAACAAACAATAGCTTGAGTAAGAGCTTCTTGGTTCAGTACATAAGCAATACGCACTTGATTGGTCCCCATATTAGGAGTAGAATAAAAACCTGCTGCTGGTGCTACCATAAGTGTTTTGCCTTCATGGTCAAATTCTTCCAATAGCCATTGAGCGAATTTATCGGCATTATCAACCGGCAATTGAGCGATGCAATAAAAGGCTCCTTTGGGTTTTGGACATATCACACCTTCTATTTTATTCAGCCCTTCTATCAGTAAATCTCTTCGTTGAACATACTCTTTACTTACTTCGTCAAAATAAGATTGGGGTGTGCTAAGTGCTGCTTCACCAGCAACTTGACCAAAGGTTGGGGGTGACAAGCGTGCTTGAGCAAATTTTAAGGCGGTCGCCATAAGGTCCTTATTCTTAGAAATCATACAGCCCACACGAATACCACACATGCTGTATCGTTT
>CAJWHN010000014.1 GCA_913041085.1 uncultured Flavobacteriales bacterium
TCCAATTCTTGTTTGCTTTCACTTTCTGTAGGTTCAACCATGAGTGTTCCAACAACAGGAAAAGAGACTGTTGGTGCATGGAATCCATAGTCCATAAGTCGTTTAGCTATATCCGTAACTTCTATTCCAATATCTTTAAATGGGCGACATTCTAGTATCATTTCGTGAGCCACCATATTATTGGGGTTGGTATATAGAATAGTATAGTTGTCTTTCAATTCTTCTTTAATGTAATTAGCATTAAGAATAGCTACTTCAGTAGATTTTGTTAATCCTTCTTCACCTAACATCTTGATGTAGGCATATGAAATGCACAATACTAATGATGAACCCCATGGCGCAGCAGAAATTGCAGAAATTGCTTGTTCACCTCCTGTTGGGATAATAGGGTTAGAGGGTAAAAATGGCTTGAGATGTTCAACCACTCCAATAGGACCCATTCCTGGCCCTCCTCCTCCGTGTGGTATAGCAAATGTTTTATGAAGATTGAGATGACATACATCAGCTCCAATAATAGCTGGATTTGTTAATCCAACTTGAGCATTCATATTAGCGCCGTCCATATATACTTGTCCGCCATGTTGATGAATGATATTTGTCACTTCAATTACTGATTCTTCAAATACACCGTGAGTAGATGGGTAGGTAATCATCAAGGCAGCTAAATTTTCACTGTGTTCTTCTGCTTTTGCTTTTAGATCATCAACATCAATGTTGCCCATTTCATCGCATTTGGTAACAACTACTTTCATGCCAGCCATAGTGGCTGAAGCAGGATTTGTACCGTGTGCTGAAGAAGGAATAAGACAAATGTTTCTATTACTTTCATTTCTACTTTGATGATATGCTCTTATTACCATTAAGCCAGCATATTCACCTTGAGCACCAGAATTGGGTTGTAAAGAAATACCGTCAAATCCAGTAATTTCACACAGGGATTCTTCAAGTTCGTGAAACATAATTTGATAGCCTCGAGCTTGATTTATTGGTGCGAATGGGTGTATGTTGCTAAATTCACTCCAACTTAGAGGAAAAAGCTCAGCAGCAGCATTTAGTTTCATGGTGCACGACCCTAGTGGTATCATGGAATGATTCAATGCTAAATCTTTATTCTCCAATCGTTTAATGTAGCGCATCATTTCGGTCTCACTGTGGTAAGTGCTGAATACCTCGTGTTGCATATATGGGCTTTGTCTGTACAATTCTTTTGGGATAAACGAATTGGCATCTGTATAATTTCCGCTTAGTACATTTTTTATTAATTCGGTAGGGTCAGAGTGATTACAGCTTTTTGCAAATACGGTTAGAATATCATTGATGTTTCGAAGACCATCTTTTTCGTCAATAGAAATGGAAAGATGTTTATCATCGATATAATTAAAATTCATCTTAGCATCTTCAGCAAATACCTTGAGTGTATCAATAGCCACGTCATTTATATTGACCAAAATAGTGTCAAAGTAATTTTTATTGAGTTGTTTGTAGCCCAATTGCTCTAAGCCTTCAGTTAAGACACATGCTAAGCCGTGTATTTTTCTAGCAATATTTTTCAGTCGTTTTGGACCGTGATATACACCGTACATTCCCGCCATAACGGACAGTAACACTTGAGCAGTACAGATATTAGATGTTGCTCTTTCTCGCTTGATGTGTTGTTCTCTTGTTTGAAGAGCCATTCTCAATGCTCTATTACCTTCAGCATCAATTGTGACACCGATAATTCTGCCAGGGATATTTCTTTTAAAGCTTTCTTTTGTAGCGAAATAGGCCGCATGAGGACCGCCATAACCCATAGGAATTCCAAAACGTTGGGTCGTTCCAACTACGACATCTGCTCCCCATTCACCAGGAGGGGTTAAAAGAGTAAGGCTTAATAAATCGGCTGCTACAGCAATACCAACATTGTTGTTTTTAGCATCTTGAGCCAAAATTTTATAGTTTTCAATATTACCATATTTGCAAGGATACTGAACTAACATGCCAAAAACATCATCAGAAAAAATGAAATCAGAATGTTCAACAATTTGAAGTTTTATGCCAATTGGAGTAGCTCTTGTTTTAAGGACATCAATAGTTTGAGGAAAGCAATCTTTAGAAACTAAAAATGTACAAGCTTGGGCTTTTTTCTTGTCTTTGTGCCTAGCATTAAATAGCATTATCATTGCTTCAGCCGCAGCAGTCCCTTCGTCTAACAATGAGGCATTAGCAATTTCCATAGCTGTCAAGTCAGTTACCATTGTTTGGTAATTCAATAAAGCCTCAAGTCTACCTTGTGCAATTTCAGCTTGATATGGCGTGTAAGCCGTATACCAACCCGGATTTTCTAATATATTTCTTTGAATAACGCCAGGTAGAATATTGTTGTAATAGCCTAAGCCAATATAAGACCTATAATTTTTATTTTTTTGACCTAACATTTTCATATGTTCAATTAACTCAGATTCGTTAAGAGCTTTAGGTAAATCCATTTTTTTTGATAGACGGATAGCTTGAGGAATAGCAAGGTCAATAAGCTCACTCATATTAGAAACTCCAATCTTGTTGAGCATGTTTTCTTGGTCGCTTGGTCGTGGGCCGATATGGCGTTCTGAGAACTGATTCATTTTATTAATTTATTTAGAGTACAAAAATATGAAATGAAGTTGTAATTTGATGTACTAATATTCTATATTTTTGACTAGTGGATTTGCTGAAAAAATTAGGTCAATTTATTATATATAGTAATGTCTTTGTATCATTTTGTGTCCTTGCACTGTGTCAAAGTACTAGCATAATAATTGGTGTCGATTCATCACATCTTTTACCATTTGTATTCTTTTCAACTTTGTTCGCCTATAATTTTCAACGTATAGTGAGGTTTAATCCAATCAAAGAACAATCAACACATCTAGAATGGCTCAATAAGGATAGACTATTTATAATTTTAATCACTGTAATTAGCTTATCTCTGTCCGTTTATTATGCCTTGTATTTATCATTTTCGACATTTTATTTTTTGATACCTGCCTCAATCATTAGCTTGTCTTATCCAATCAAAATAATTCCTTTAGGAAGTCAAAAGGTTTCCTTGAGAGAACTGCCAAGAGCCAAAATATTTCTTATAGCTTTAGTTTGGTCTATAGTTAGCGTTGCTCTAGTTACTCTTGAAAATGATTCATTTTATAGTCTTGACACTCTATTGCTTTTTATCAGTAGATTTAGTTTTGTTTTGGCAATAACAATACCTTTCGATATTAGAGATTTAAAATATGATGATTTATCATTGAAAACGATTCCTCAAATTTTTGGTGAGCAAAAAGCAAAAATGATAGCGTTGTATTGTCTTGCTTTTTTTGAACTGATTTCTATATTTCACTTTTTTGTTGGTGATTTTTCGTGGCAACTATTGTTAGCACTGATGCTCACTTCTTTGCTAAGCGGAATTTTGATAATTAGGTCCTCTCAAGTAAAGAATAATTTCTTCTTCTCTTTTTGGGTAGAAGGAGCAAGTATAATAATGTATTTACTTCTTTTTATAATCCCATTGGCTTTTGGTATCTTAGCCCTCTAATTTAACATCATGCAAAACACTTTAGAATTTGCCCAAGATTCTGACCAGCAAGATGAGCTGTCAGCTTACAGACAACGTTTTTACCTTCCTAAAATTAATGGGAAGGATGCACTTTATTTTACTGGTAATTCTTTAGGATTACAGCCAAAAAGCACTCGGGAATATGTCCAACAGGAGTTAGATGACTGGGCGAAATATGGCGTTGAAGGTCATTTCGAAGCCAAAAATCCGTGGGTATCTTATCATAAAATATTATCCGAGCCATTTGCTCGATTAGTAGGAGCAAATAGGGAGGAGGTTGTTGCTATGAATGGGCTTAGTGTTAATCTTCACCTGATGATGGTTTCATTCTATCAGCCAACTTCTAAGCGTACTAAAATTATCTGTGAAGCAAAAGCATTTCCTTCAGACCAATATATGCTTGAAAGTCAAGTTAAATTTCATGGCTTAAAGCCAGATGACACTATTATAGAGGTTTATCCTCGTGATGGAGAACACACCATAAGAGAAGAAGATATATTATCCGCCATTGAAGAAATTGGAGAGGAATTGGCTCTTGTCTTTTGGGGCGGTGTAAATTATTATAGTGGTCAAGTCTTTGATATGGCAAAAATCACCGAAAAAGCGCATGCTCAAGGGGCTTATGTTGGCTTTGATTTAGCCCATGGTGTTGGCAATATTGAATTGAAGTTACACGATTGGAACGTTGATTTTGCCTGTTGGTGTTCTTACAAGTATTTGAATGCTGGTCCTGGTAGTATTTCTGGTGTATTTGTACATCAAAAGCATGATAATAATTCCAATTTACCACGCTTTGCAGGTTGGTGGGGGCACGATGAAGAACGCCGTTTTTTGATGGAAAAAAACTTTGTGCCGATGCAAGGAGCACAAGGTTGGCAATTGAGTAATGCACCCGTTTTTGCGATGGCACCTTGTAAGGCTAGTATGGATATTTTTGATGAAGTAGGCATGTCTCGACTAGTTTCTAAAAGTAAACGTTTGACAAACTATATGGAATTTGTGTTCAATGATATATCTTATAGATACGATAATTGCAATTTAGAGATTATCACTCCAAAAGAACAAAAATATAGAGGCTGTCAATTGTCTGTTTTATGTCACGGTCAGGGTAGGTCGATGTTTGACTTTATTACTAAAGAAGGCGTTATTGCAGATTGGAGAGAACCAAACGTTATTCGTCTAGCACCTGTCCCATTATACAATTCCTTTGAAGATATATATCAGTTAGGTCAAATCATAGAAAAAGCATTATCATGAGAAAAAAAGTTACAATAGCTGGTGCAGGTTTGGTAGGTTCTTTAGAAGCTATCTACTTAGCCAAACGTGGGTTTCAAGTTGAGGTTTATGAAAGACGACCTGACATGAGAAAAGTTGAGTTATCCGCTGGTCGTTCTATCAATTTGGCTTTATCTGCTAGAGGTTGGAATGCTCTAAAGGCGGTTGGTGTAGATCAATATGTGGAGAAGATGGCTATTCCAATGTATAAAAGAGTCATGCATGCAGTTGACGGCTCTCTTACTGACCAACAGTACGGACAAGATGGTGAGGCTATTTATTCTGTATCTCGTGGTGGTCTTAATCAATTGCTGATGAACTTAGCTGGTGAGCAAGAAAATGTGAATATGCATTTCAACTATAAGTGTGTTGATGTAGATTTAAAGTCAGCGTCTGCAACCTTTGAGCATAATGATGGTAATCAGAAAAATGTCGATGCTGATATGATTATTGGTGCAGATGGAGCATATTCTGTGATACGTTCTAAAATGATTAAGCAAGACCGTTTTCAGTATTCGCAACATTATATTGAACATGGCTATAAAGAGCTAACAATACCAGCCAATTCAGATGGCACATACAAATTAGAAGTTAATGCCTTACACATTTGGCCAAGAGGAAGTTATATGCTTATTGCTCTGCCAAATATGGACGGTAGTTTTACGTGCACACTATTTTTTCCATATGAAGGTGAGTATTCCTTTAATAGTTTACAAACCGAACAACAGGTTTACGGCTTTTTCAAAGAAGTATTTCCAGACACTCTAGATTTAATCCCTAATTTGGTAGAAGAATATTTTCAAAATCCTACCTCCTCATTAGCTATTATGCGTTGCAACCCTTGGACTGTCGACGATAAAGTATTACTCATTGGAGATGCCGCTCATGCAACAGTTCCCTTTTATGGTCAAGGTATGAATGCGGGTTTTGAGGGCTCTTTTGTTTTAGATCAATTGATGCAAAAACATGGCGAAGATTGGCAGGCTTGTTTTGATGAATATTCTAAAATAAGAAAGCCAGATGGTGATGGTGTTCAAGATTTGTCAATGCACAATTTTATAGTGATGCGAGACAAAACTGCTGATCCTAAATTTTTACTTCAGAAAAAAATAGAACTACATTTTTCCAAAAAATATCCTGACAAGTGGTTGCCTTTGTATTCTATGGTTTCATTTAGCACTATTCGTTATTCTGAAGCATGGGAGATTGGACAACAACAAGAAAAGCTAATGCAGAAAGTTATGGACGTTCCTAACATTGAAGATAAATGGGAGAGTTATGAGGTGGAACAGTTGATGCTTAGTTTAATCGCTTGAGAAAAATTTTAAAATCATATGCACGCTTAGAAAAGCATGTTCTGCTGATGATAAGAGCAGAGTTTTTTATTCAGCTTATTGGTGCAGCTTTTTTTCTTATCCTAAATATTTATTTAGCTAAAGAGGGGTTTAGTGACCCTGAAATAGCCAACTATATCTCCTATCGTTTTTTGGCGGTAATGGTCTTAGCCTTTCCTTTGGGGTTTTACATTAAAGGGAAACGCCTAAAACCATTTTTTATAATAGGTAGTCTTGGCGTTCCTTTGGTGGCTATTGCTATGATACTTGCTATCCGTAATCAGATGTTTGTTTTTCTACCCTATTTATTTGTGTTTTGGGGTGTAGTATTTACATGTTTTCAAGTCAGTACTTTGCCTTACATTATGAGAAATACTTCAAAAGAAAACCAATCTCATGCCATATCTTTAAATTACGCTACACATAGTTTTGGAACCATTATTTGTAGTATTATCATATTTATTTTAAGTCGTTCATTTAGAACTATTGATGAAGGTACTATTTTATTGTTTATTTCGTTAGTTGGGCTTATTGGTGTATTTTTCTTATTGCGACTCAAGACTGACGATGTACTAGCAGAAAAGAAAGGTATTCAATGGAAGTCTTACGACTGGATTTTGTTATTTAAAGCTATAGTACCAACTATCATAATATCTATTGGTGCTGGTTTGACTATTCCATTTATCAATTTATTTTTCTATCATGATTTTGGTGTGGATTCTTCGGAGTTTGCTCTAATTGGTGGCGGTGCTAGTTTGCTGGTCGCAGTTATGGCTTTGTTAGTTCCAAAGGTCAAAGATATATTAGGATTTAAAAAAGGTATTACACTAACTCAGTCCATTGCTGTTTTAGCTTTAGTCGCTTTAGCTACGACTGAGTTTTTTGTGGAGTATTGGTGGGCTTTGCCATTGGCTATCTTATGTTTTTGGATACGTACACCTTTAATGAATATGGCTGCCCCTATGACTTCAGAGCTAACAATGAATTATGTAGGCAAGGAAAACCAAGAAATTTTATCTGCTATAACTGCTGCTATTTGGAGTGGTAGCTGGTACTTCAGTTCTCAAATATTTAGATTTTTAAAAAGTATGGATATGCCCTACGCTTATATTTTTTATATCACAGCAGCTTTGTATGCTTTTGGGGTGTTTACCTACTATCTACTTATCTTGGATTATGAAAGGAGAGTGGAATGATTTTTTAGCTCTTAAATAATTATTTTCTTTTGTTTTTTGGACAAGCCATCTGTCATTATTGAAAATTGTTTTTTGTTATTATTAAAATGAATGCCTTTCCAATCTTCAGTTATTTCATAAATAGGCCCTATTAAGTCAAATTTATTTTCTTCTTCCATGGCTAACATTTTCCAACAAATGGATTCTTTTTCAATGTTGAAATAATATTTGCTCATTCTATAAAACTCATATAGATGTAAAGGCATTGGAACAATAAAACTTACTAATAAAGCTATAGTCGATATTCTTTCAATAGGACTTAAAAGGATATAAGCGGTTAAAAATAATGATACAGCGGCAAGTAAAAGTCTAATTCTTTTTTTGGTTTCGAATAGTTGTAGTTTTATCATGAAATAAGCTCTAAGAAGATATTCAAATATAAGAAATCATTTTAAAAAAGGGTTATTGGCTTTTTCAAAACCGATATTTGTACTTGGCCCGTGTCCACAATAAACTTTGGTATTGTCATCAAGTAGTAAAAGTTTTTCTTTGATACTTTCAATTAGTGAATCAAAATCACCACCCGGCAAATCGGTTCTCCCTATACTCAATTGAAACAACACATCTCCACCAATTATAAAACCGTCTTTTTTTGAATGAAGAACAATATGACCAGGGGCATGTCCTGGAGTAAATAGAATATCTAACTCATTTTCTCCAAACTTTACTTTTTCACCTTCATTTAAAAAATGAGAGGGTAAAGGGCTTTCTTCATAATTGTGAAATCCATAGACTGTACAATAATCTTTCACAGACTCAAGTGTTGGCACATCCAATTCATGCATAGCTAAGTCCAATTTCCATTTATCAGCAACAAAACGGTTGCCTAAGACGTGGTCTATGTGACAGTGCGTATTTATTAGAAGGACAGGCTTTAGCTTATTTTCAGTCACGAAATTGCTTAGTGTTTCTTGTTCATGCTTATCATAGCAACCCGGGTCAACTATGATACATTCTTTAGTATCGTCAAACAAAATGTAGGTATTTTCTTGAAAGCCGTTAAATGTGAAAGTTTGTATTTGTATCATTGGGCAAAGATATTTTGATTTATATATCTTAGCAAGGAATTTACACTATGTCTACAATAACGTTACTTTTTTTAATCTTAATAGGTTTAGCATCAGGATTGTTGAGTGGATTTATTGGTGTTGGTGGTGGAATAATTATCATTCCTTTATTAATGATTTTATTGGGAATGACTCAACATCAAGCGCAAGGTACTAGCCTAGCAGTTATGTTACCACCAATTGGAATATTGGCTGCTTGGAATTATCATAAAGCGGGTTTTGTAGATTGGAAATATGCCTTAATAATTGCAGCAGCTTTTATTGTAGGTGGTTATCTAAGTTCTAAATGGGCAGTAAATGTTGATGCAAAAACTCTAAAAAAAGTCTTTGGCATAATGCTACTTATCGGTGGCTTTAAACTAATCTTTGGTAAATGAAAAATCTTCAAAATAAGATAAAATCTCTTGCCGAAAATTATTTCAAAGATACTGTTGAGATTAGGCGACACCTACATACTTATCCCGAACTTTCGTTTAAAGAATATAAGACATCGGAGTATATTCAGCAAAAACTTACAGCATACGGCATCCCTTTTACGTCTGGATTAGTAGAAACAGGAGTTGTAGGACTTATAAAAGGTAAAAACCCCAATTCTAAATGTATTGCCTTACGTGCCGATATAGATGCATTGCCAATTCAGGAATTGAATGACTCAGGTTATACTTCTAAAAATAAGGGTGTTATGCATGCTTGTGGTCACGATGTTCATACAGCATCACTTTTAGGAGTAGGGCGTATCCTCAATGAATTGAAAGAGGAATGGAAGGGGACAATTAAGTTAATATTTCAGCCTGGTGAAGAAAAATTACCTGGGGGTGCATCTTTAATGATTGCCGAAGGTGTATTGGAAAACCCTAAAGTTGATAAAATTATTGGTCAACATGTTTCGCCTGAGCTAGATAGTGGTGTCATTGGAATGCGTGGTGGAATGTTTATGGCTTCAGCAGACGAAATATATATAGATGTTATTGGCAAAGGAGGGCATGCAGCACTTCCCAAGGACAGAGTAAACCCTTTGCTTATTGCAAGTAAAATAATAACAACCTTGTACGATAGATTTGATAGATTAAAAGATACCCCATCGGTATTTTCTCTTGGAGTTATAAAAGGCGGTTCTGTAGGCAATATTATTCCCGATACTGTTAGTTTACAAGGTACTTTTAGAGCTATGAATGAAGAATGGCGTAAAGAGGCGCACCAAATTATGCGAGACATTTGTTATTCTACAGCACAAGAAATGAGTGGTAAGTGTGATATAGATATTAAAGTCGGCTACCCTTTTTTAAAAAATGATGAGTCTTTTACTAACTTATGTTTTGAAAATGCTCAAAAGTTCATAGGTGCTAAAAATGTGATTGAAATTCCAAAACGAATGACTGCCGAGGACTTCTCGTATTATTCGCATCATGTGCCAGCTTGTTTTTATAGACTAGGTGTGGGTATAAATAATCAAGAGAGAAAACATTTACACAACGCTTATTTTGATATCGATGAGTCGGCTTTAAAAAATAGTATTGGAATAATGAGTTGGCTAGCTATAAACAGTTAGTTAGCAACATCTGAAATGAATTTTATTCTATAAAGTCTCAATTCCTCGTCAGTATATTCATCTTCTTCAAATTCAATTCTTGCTTCGTCAAAGGTTGCGCTTTCAGAATTTTTAAAAAAGTCAGATAATTCTTCCTCTTGATATTCATCAATAATTTCATCAAGATAGTAGTTGAGGTTAATTTTAGTACCTGACTCTACAATTGTTTCTATTTCTGTAATTAATTCTTCTACAGTAAGTCCTTTGGCAGATGCAATATCTTCAATGGAAAGTTTTCTGTCAATGCTTTGAATAATATAGACTTTGTTACTAGACTGTTTAGCTACCGTTTTTACAACCATTTCCTCAGGTCTTATCACATCGTTGTCCTCAACATACTGTTTGATGTATTTCAAGAATGGTTCTCCAAACTTTTTAGCTTTTCCTTGTCCAACCCCATGTATTTGCGCTAGTTCTTCAGTAGTTATCGGATATTGATTAGCCATATCTATAAGAGAAGCTTCAGAAAAAATAATATTTGGAGGTAAGCCTTTTTCTTTAGCATATTTTTTTCTTAAGTCTTTAAGGCTAGCAAATAGTATAGTGTCTGCTGCAGCCCCTTTTTGATTGCTTGTTGCGGCATTTTTAGCATTTATTGCATCATAGTCGTGGTCTTCAGTTAAGAAGATTTCGTAAGGCTTTTGAGTGTATTCTTTCCCTTCATCAGTGAGTTTAAGAATACCATAACTTTCTATTTCTTTTCTTAAAAAACCTTTGACCAATGATTGACGAATAACGGCATGCCAAAAGCCTTTTGTTTTATCTTTCCCTTTGCCATAGATGTCAAGAGATTCAGATTTATGTTGTTTGATTAAAGCGTTACTTTCACCTACAATAACTTTAACTACTTCTTTAGCTTTTAGTCGTTCGTTTACGGCTTTAACACTATCTAATAATCGAACAATATATTCTTCACCATTAAATTTAGGTTTTGGATGTCTACAATTGTCGCACATTTCGTTGCAATTGGCATCATCAAATGTTTCTCCAAAGTAGTGTAGAATGTATTTTCTTCTACACATAGAGGTTTCGGCAAAAGAAATAGTTTCTAGAATGAGTTGTCTGCCAATTTCTTGTTCAGCAACAGGCTTACCTTGCAAAAACTTCTCAAGTTTTTCAATGTCTTGATAACTATAAAAAGTCACGCAATTTCCTTCTCCACCATCTCGTCCAGCTCGTCCTGTTTCTTGATAATAGCTTTCCAAACTTTTTGGAATATCGTGATGAATAACATACCTAATGTCTGGTTTGTCTATACCCATTCCAAAAGCAATCGTAGCTACAATAACATCTACATCTTCCATGAGGAAGGCATCTTGATGTTTTACTCTGGTTTTGTTTTCTAATCCAGCGTGATAAGGGAGCGCATTGATGCCATTTACTTGAAGTGTTTCGGCTATCTCTTCCACCTTCTTTCTGCTCAAACAGTAAACAATACCAGATTTGCCTTCGTTTTGTTTAATGAATTTTATGATTTCCTTTTCTACATCAATTTTTGGTCGGATATCGTAATATAAATTATCCCTATTGAAAGAATCGAAAAACACAGGGCAGTCACTAATGCCTAAGTTTTTTTGAATATCTTCTCTAACTTTGGTAGTAGCTGTAGCAGTAAGGGCAATGATTGGAGCAAATCCAATATTTTCTATGATTTTTCTTAAATTTCTATACTCAGGTCTGAAGTCATGACCCCATTCAGAAATACAATGTGCTTCATCAATAGCGTAAAAGGATATTTTTCTATCTTTTAAAAAGTCGATATATTCTTCTTTAGTTAAAGATTCTGGAGCGACATATAGAAGTTTAGTTTTTCCTGTCTCTACATCTTCTTTAACTTGAGCGACATCTCTTTTGGAAAGTGAGGAGTTTAGTACGTGAGCTATGGCATCATCATTATTAAAACCTCGAATAGCGTCCACTTGATTTTTCATCAGGGCTATTAGCGGAGACACTACGATGGCGCAACCTTCACTTATCAAAGCTGGTAGCTGATAACACATTGACTTACCACCACCAGTAGGCATAATTACAAATGCATCGTTACCATCTAGTGTGTTCTTAATAATGGTTTCTTGCTGGCTTTTAAAACGATTAAATCCAAAATACTTTTGAAGTTCATCCGTTAAAGATTTGGTGTGTATGTTCATTTAATATAATCAAGCTAAAATTTGATACTTTTGCATCATACAATATATGTATAAATTTAGAAAATTTATTTACCTATTCAAAATAACTTTATTGAAATCTAATATTGACATAAAAAAAATTGCCAAGTCTGTTATAAGCACAGAAGGTGAGTCTATTCTTCATTTACAAGCTTTTGTAAATGACGATTTTACGGCTATTATTTCAACCATCCTTAAGTCAAAGGGCAGATTGATTGTAAGTGGTATTGGAAAGAGTGCGAATATTGCTCAAAAAATGGTTTCTACCTTTAATTCTACTGGACAACCTGCTATATTTATGCATGCTGCAGACGCTATTCATGGCGATTTAGGTAATGTACAAGCTGATGACATCGTATTATGTATTTCAAAAAGTGGAAATACAGAAGAGATAAAAGTCCTGTTGCCACTCATTAAGGCTATGGGTAATACTATAATTGCCATGACTGCCAATACTGATTCTTATTTGTCTAAACAGTCCAATTGGACTATAAATACTAGTATTGAAAAAGAAGCTTGTCCAAATAATTTAGCTCCTACAACAAGTACTACAGCCCAATTGGTAATGGGCGATGCTTTAGCTGTATGCTTATTAGAATGTCGTCAATTTACCGATGCTGATTTTGCTCGTTATCATCCAGGAGGAACATTAGGCAAGCAGTTATTTATGAAAATTGGTGAGTTATGTTCTAGTAATCAAGTTCCTAAAGTTTTAGCTGACTCAAGTGTCAAGGAGGTAATTGTTGAGATTTCTAATAAAAGACTAGGAGCAACTGCCGTTATAGAAAATAATCAACTTCTCGGTATAATTACGGATGGGGATATTAGAAGGATGCTAGAAAATCAAAGCGATTGGAATAATTTTAAAGCTATTGATATTATGAACTCAAACCCCAAAATTGTTAAAGAGGAAGTGTTAGCTAGTGATGCTCTTAAAGTTATGCAACAAAATAATATTTCTCAAATTGTAGTAGTCAATGATGATGCATATATTGGAATTGTACATATTCATGATATTTTAAAAGAAGGATTAGTTTGATGGAAAAAATAGATGAAGAAAAACAAGAACAGTCTTTTTTAGAACATTTAGAAGTATTGCGATGGCACCTTATAAGAAGCTCTGCTGCTGTTTTGTTATTTACAGTTTTAGCTTTTTTATTTCCAGAAATTCTTTTTGATAAGATAATTTTTGCTGCTAAAGACCCAAGTTTTGCTACCTATAGATTTTTCTGTTGGATGTCTGAAACGCTTCATTTTGGAGAGGCTTTGTGTATTAATGAAATGCCATTTGAGTTAATGAACATCAATATGTCTGGTCAATTTAGCACTCATATTGTTTCTTCTGTCGTTGCTGGTTTTGTTCTTGCTTTTCCCTATATTTTTTGGGAAATATGGCGATTTGTAAAACCTGCCCTTCATAACAGTGAGAAAAAATATTCTAGAGGCGTTGTTTTCTACACCTCTCTACTTTTCACGATGGGTGTTTTATTTGGGTATTATGCTGTAGCTCCTTTATCAGTTCAGTTCTTAGGAAATTATCAAGTCAGTTCGGAAGTAGTTAATCAAATCAATCTCAATTCTTATATTTCTACGGTTACTACAGTATGTTTGGCAAATGGTATAGTTTTTCTTTTACCTGTCCTAATATATTTCCTTAGTAAATTAGGTTTGATAACTCCTGCCTTTTTAAGACAATATAGACGACATGCTTTAGTTATATTGATGATTTTGGCAGCAGTAATCACTCCTCCAGATATTATGAGTTTAATTTTGGTGACTTTCCCACTTATGCTACTTTATGAAGTTAGTATTAAGGTGTCAGCTAGATTTCAAGATGAAGAATGAAGATAATAGCTAAAAACATAGTCAAGACCTACAGGAATAGAAGAGTCGTTGATGGAATATCGTTAGATGTTAAACAGGGCGAGATTGTAGGATTGTTAGGTCCTAATGGTGCTGGTAAAACCACCTCTTTCTATATGATGGTAGGTTTAGTAAAACCTAACGAAGGACATGTTTATTTAGATGATGAAGACGTAACCGACCAGCCTATGTATCGTAGAGCACAAATGGGAATTGGCTATTTGGCACAAGAAGCTTCAGTTTTTAGAAAGTTATCTGTTGAAGATAATATATTGGCTGTTCTAGAAATGACAGATTTATCTAAGTTTGAACAAAATGCAAAGTTAGAATCCCTACTTGACGAGTTTGGACTGCAACACATTCGTAAAAATCGAGGGGACTTGCTTTCAGGAGGTGAAAGACGAAGAACAGAGATTGCCCGATGTTTGGCAACTGATCCAAAATTTATTTTACTTGATGAGCCTTTTGCGGGTGTTGATCCCATTGCTGTGGAGGATATTCAGCAAATTGTAATTAAATTAAAAGATAAAAATATCGGTATACTAATAACCGATCATAATGTCCACGAAACACTCTCTATTACTGATAGGGCTTATTTGTTGTTTGAAGGAAAAATTCTAAAATCTGGAACAGCTGATGAATTGTCAGCTGATGAGCAAGTCAGAAAAGTATATCTAGGACAGAACTTCGAATTGAGGAAATAGTACTAGGCTGCTGTGATTTTAAAATTGTAACCTTCCATAATTTGGTTACTCAGCATTTCGGAACAAGCTTTGTCAACTTTTTCACTAGCTTCGGCTTCACTATTTGCCTCTACTTCTAATGTAATGTGTTTACCGATTCTAACATTGGTGATTTCTGGAAGACCAACATTTTTCATGCTACTACTTACTGCTTTACCTTGTGGGTCTAAAAGTGTCTTTAATGGCATGATGTCAATTTCTGCTATAAATTTCATTTAACTTGCTTATTAATAATCGATAATATTAGGTACAAAATTAAAATAATTGGAACAGCTTCAAAGCGTAATAGCAATAATAATATCACAGTTGTTACAATTAATATATATCGGTACTTATTTTCTGACCAACGTGTGGATTTAAATTTTAGAGAAATTAATTTTAATTCAGAAATCATCAATAGACTAAGGACAATTACACTAATTACAATAACTCCTTTCTCATAAATCAAGTCATATACGAACCCTTCTCCGTATTCTACAATAAAAGGAATAGAAATAAAAAAAAGTGCATTGGCTGGTGTTGGCAAGCCAATGAATGAATCGCTTTGTCTGCTGTCAATGTTGAATTTTGCCAAACGATAAGCTGAAAATAAGGGAATTAAAAAAGCAATGTACGGAAAGTAATGCGTTAAATAATCATTTAGGTTATTAGTTGCCGTGAAGTAGCTTTCTGTTTCTAGAAAAAATAACAATTGAAAAACGATAATTGAAGGAGCTAAGCCAAATGTAATCAAGTCTGCCAAACTATCTAGCTGTTTTCCCATTTCGCCACTAGACTTGAGTAATCTAGCAAAAAAGCCATCGAAAAAGTCAAGAAATGCACCTAAAATGATACATGTAGAAGCTAAAGTCAAGTTGCCGCCAAAGGCAAAAAGGATAGCTAAAATCCCGAATGCTAAGTTTCCTAAAGTAATTAGGTTGGGTATATGTTTAAATATGCTCAAGAAATACGATATTTGCTATGCAATAATACAAAAGATGTTCCGCAAACTACTACTTTGCCTTATTTCAGCTCTATTTTTGGTGCTTTCATGGCCACCTTCAGGTTTTCCATTCCTAATTTTTGGTGCTTTTGTGCCTTTGTTTTTTATTCTGAAAGACCTTCAAAAGAAAAGATTCGCTTTTGTTTACTCTTTTTTGGTTTTTGCTTTGTGGAACATATTCACAACTTATTGGATTTATAATGCCAGTTTGTTTGGTGCTGTAGCGGCGGTTTGTGTAAATAGTATTTTGATGGCCAGTGTGATGACTCTGTTCATATGGCTAAAATCAAAGTTTAACGACAGACGTGCTTGGTGGGCGCTTATTAGTTTATGGTTAAGTTTTGAGTACCTTCATTTAAATTGGGATTTGTCTTGGCCTTGGCTAACTTTAGGAAATGTATTTGCTAATTATCCTCAATTTATACAATGGTATGAATACACAGGCACTCTAGGTGGAAGTTTATGGATACTATTAGCTAATATTATCTTATTTCACTCTATAAAGAATAAATCTAAATACTTTTTATCTGCTATAGTAATTACTTTACCAATTTTATTTTCATTCCTTATCAATACTACGAATGAAACAGGAAAAGTCGTTGAAATTGTGGTTGTACAACCCAATATTGACCCCTTTTTCGAAAAATTTGATGACCTAACTTCTATACAACAATTAGAAAAGTTCATCGGATTAGCTGAAAGTAAATTAGATTCAACCACCAATTATTTAATAGGTCCAGAAACAGCTATTGTGGATGGTATTTGGGAAAATAAAATCGAAAATTCTACCGAAATACAGAGATTGATACAATTAATTGAAAACTACCCTCAATTGAATATCATTGTAGGAGCAGTCACTTACAAAGCTTATTCTAAAACTGAGAAAATTCCTAAAACAGCACGTCAGTTTGTAGGTTCAGATGCTTATTATGATGTTTTTAATTCTGCTATTCAAATAAATACTTCTGAAATATCCGTTTATAATAAGTCTAAGTTAGTTCAAGGGGTAGAATTTACGCCCTTTCCAGCGCTTTTAGAAAACCTTGAATTTTTAGCTATTGACTTGGGTGGAATTACTGGAAGTCTTGGCACTCAAGATTATAGAGAAGTATTTGCATCTAAGTCAGCACAAATGGCACCCATTATTTGTTACGAATCTATCTTTGGAGAATTCATTAGCCAGTATGTTCGTAATGGTGCCGATATGTTTACTATAATTACCAACGATGGGTGGTGGAAAGATACGCCTGGTTACAAACAGCATTTGAATTATGCTAGCCTAAGAGCAATAGAATGTAGGAGAGCAATTGCTCGTTCTGCCAATACAGGAGTTTCTGCCTTCATTGATAGTAAAGGTATAATAACAAACGCCACACAATGGGATGAGGAAATAGTAATAAAAGGTCGTTTGGAAACGAACACAACTCAAACCATTTATGTTAGGTTCGGCGACTATATCGGTCGAATATCTGCTTTTATCGCAGTAATGTTTTTATGCTTTGCTGTGGCTAAAAGGGATTAAGTTACTATGAATACTCTTCGATTACCATTACAGTGTCTTGAGGGATAGAATCTGTAATTAAAGAGTCTATTTCAATAACTTCAACTTCATTCTCAAGATCAAATTCCATCATCATTAAATTCTGTTCTTCATTAGTTGATGAAGATTCTACATTGAGTACAGTATTTGTTGGTGTATTTTCTAGCATAGGACTTGAGTTGGTATTTTTCATAAAACCAATTACAAAAGCACCAATTACTAGAACAGCTGTGATAATCACTTCGCTAATTTTCATAATTTCTTGGGGTTTAATCGGTTACAATTTAAAAAAAATATAATAAAGCTACCCAATTTGATATTCTAAAGGCTTGAATATTGTTTAGTTTTGTACTTATGCGTCAGACGGCAGTTTATAATATTTCAGATATAGATTTTTTTAAAAAACGTTTAACATCTTGGGCTTCACAGTTTGAGCAATCGGCTATTTTACAAGGAACAATAGATGAAAATAACGGTTTGTATTTAAAGCATGATATGTTAGTTGGTGTTGATGCCTTAGATGAGCTGTTTTCTGAAAAAGATAGTTTTGATAACTTATTTAACTTTCATAATCACAAACAAGATTGGCTTTTTGGTTATATGTCTTATGATTTAAAAAATGAGATAGAAGATTTAAAATCCGAAAATTTAGATTTTTTAAATTTTCCTCTCTTGCATTTTTTTCAGCCTAAGTGGGTATTTGAAATCATAAAGAATGAAGTCAAGATTCATTTTCCTATAAATGTAGAACGCAAAGAAATGCAACTCTTGTTTAAGAAAATTATGCGTTTTGAATTAGAGGATAACTCCAATGAAACTATAATTATTGAATCAAGAATTAGCAAGGAGGAATACATTGAAGGATTTGAAAAATTGCAGCAACATATTTTTAGAGGGGATATTTATGAGGTCAACTATTGCCAAGAGTTTTTTGCAAGTAATGTGGTATTAAACCCCATTTCTGTTTATCAAAACTTATATAGTGTTTCAAAGCCTCCTTTTGCAGCTTATTATAGATGTCAAGACAAGCACCTGATGTGTGCTAGCCCAGAACGATTTCTCAAAAAAGATACTAAAACACTAATTTCTCAACCCATAAAAGGAACTAGAAAAAGAAGTGCACAAGTAGAAGAAGATAATCGTTTAAAAAATGAATTGTTAAATTGTCCTAAAGAACAATCTGAAAATGTGATGATTGTTGATTTGGTGAGAAATGATTTGTCCAAGACTGCTAGTCCCACATCGGTAAAAGTACAAGAGCTTTTTGGTATTTATTCCTTCCCTCAAGTACATCAAATGATTTCTACAGTAGTCTCAGAATTGGAAGAAAATACACCTTGGACGGAAGCCATTCGTCACGCTTTTCCAATGGGTAGTATGACAGGAGCGCCGAAGATTAGTGCTATGCAGCTTATTGAAAAGACAGAAGTTTTTAAAAGAGGTTTGTACTCTGGTGCTGTTGGATTTGTTACTCCTGATTCTAATTTTGATTTCAATGTTGTAATAAGAAGTATTCTTTATAATTCTACCAACCAATATGCATCTTTGCCAGTAGGCAGTGCTATTACTGCAAATGCCAATCCGCAAGATGAGTATGATGAATGTTATTTAAAAGCAAAAGCCATGATGGAGGTGCTAAATGCTAGATAAGCTGAAATCTTTTATAGACGAATATCAATTGGTAGAACCTAATGACCGATTACTTCTAGCAGTTAGTGGTGGTAAAGATAGTGTTGTGATGGCTCACCTTTTTCATCAATTGGACTATGCTTTTGCAATAGCTCATTGCAATTTTAAATTGAGAGCAGAAGATAGTGATGGCGATGAAAAGTTCGTTGAAGAATTAGCCCATAAATTAAACGTTCCTTATTATTCTCAATCATTTGATACCAAGACTTATGCTATTGAAAATAAATTATCCATTCAAATGGCAGCTAGAGATTTGCGCTATGAATGGTTTGACAATTTGAGGAAGAAAGAGGGATATAAAAAAATTGTAACTGCTCATCATCAAGACGATGCCATAGAGACTTTGCTAATCAAAAAAAGTAGAAAATCCAGTATTGGAGCTCTGCAAGGAATTCCAGTTAAAAATGCCAATATCATAAGACCTTTTTTGACTTTTAGCGTAAAGCAAATTCAAAATTATATTTTAGAAAATTCCATTGAATTTCGAGAAGACAAATCCAACTCATCTACTCAATATCAAAGAAATAGTATTAGAAAATCATTACAGTATGAAAGTCAAGATAAAAGAGCTAAATATCTTGATGAGATAGAAAAGAACAAAAACATCTATTCCAAGCTTCTCGAAAAATGTGAGAGATACAAAACTACCTTTTGTGAAGACAAGGATAATGGAATTCTTTTGCCATTTGAATATTTGCTAGAACATGATGAAAAGGAAGAAATTTTATACGAGTTGCTAAAGCATTACGGACCATTTTCTTGGCGAGATGTCTTTTCTTTATTTGATAGTGAAGTTGGCAGGTATGTTGCCAACTCTGAATTCAGAATTGTTAGAGAACGACAAGGGCTTTTTCTTTCAAAAATATCAGAGAATTTAAAAGAACAGCTTTTAATTAATATCAATGATACAGTATTAACTTATCCTATTAGTATTAAGCTAAGTATTCACGATATCAAAGATTTCAAACTCATTAAAAACAGTCGTTTAGCTGCTTTGGATTACAGTAAACTCCATTTTCCTTTGATACTTCGACCTTGGCAAAAGGGGGATGTTTTCACACCTATGGGGATGAAAGGCAAGAAGAAAATTAGTGATTTTATGATTGACGAAAAATTTTCTACCTACCTAAAAGAAAATACTTGGGTAATTTGTTCGTTAGATACAATAGTTTGTATAGTAGGTTATCGAATTAATGATGAATTCAAACTTGTGCCAGAGACAGAAAAAGTATATCTTGTCGAACCTTTGATGAATGAACATGGAAAGTGATATTTTATATGAAGAAAGTCAATATTTAGGCTACAACAGACTGTCCTTTTTGAGGAGAATGGTTTTAGCCCTATTCTGTTTTTTGTCCTATTATTGGTCAGGTGACTCTGTTGATGCTGAAGGTTCTGGAAGCCTACTTTTTTTCTTAGGAGTAGCTATCATAGGAGTTTCAGCAATTCTCGTTTTTATTCTACATTACAGAACAAGAGTCGAAAATGGTAGTCTAATTTTAGATGGATTGTGGACGGCTAGAAAAGTAAAAATTGACATATCATCAATTAAAGATGTTAGTAAAGTTAAATACAGCCGTTTCTTTTTCAATAGAGCGGTATATAATTTACACCTTAAAGGAGCAATCCATTTTTACACTCGAGGTAAGGAGTGTATACAGCTTACCGATAAAGATGGTTTGAAATACTTAATAGGAAGTCAAAACCCTACAGAATTATTAAGGGTATTAAACCAACAATTAAAAAAATAATCATGAAAAAATTTCTTTTTGCGATTACATTAGTGTTTCCAACGCTACTTTTTTCTCAAATTTTTAACCCTGTAGAATGGGAGTTTTCTAAAGAAGATTTAGGAGGTGGTGAGTACGAACTTGTTTTCAAAGCAAGTATTGAAGACGGGTGGTATTTGTATTCTCAATTTGTTGAAGATGACGGACCTTTGCCGACTACTTGCACTTTCTTTGAATCAGATGGCTATGAGCTTATTGGTACGACACAAGAGGGTGAGCCCAAACAAGAATATGACCCTAATTTTGATATGGTCTTATCCTATTTTACTAACGAAGCTCTATTCAGTCAAAAAGTAAAAGCAATTAGTTCTGATTCAAAAGTCGATGGGGAGCTAATGTTTATGGTTTGTGATGCTACTCAATGTTTACCACCAGAATATGTGGACTTCTCTTTCACCTTAGGTTCAGCCTCTGAACAAGTCGAAACTAAGGTTGTTGATGACGAAGAAAGTGCCCCATCTCTTAATTTAGTATCAGCTGATACTGAAGAACCTGAAAATGAATCATCGAATAGAAAAGGCATGTGGAGCATATTTTTTATTGCCTTTTTAAGTGGCTTTGCAGCTCTTTTAACTCCATGTGTATTCCCTATGATACCTATGACAGTGAGCTATTTTACTAAGCAAAGTAAGAGTAGAGCAAAAGGTATTTCTAATGCCATTTTTTATGGTATATCTATCGTTATAATATATGTTGGACTAGGAGTAGGAGTATCTGCGGCATTTGGTCCTGAAGTACTTAATAGTATGGCTACTAATGCCTATTTTAATATTGCATTTTTTGTGCTTCTTGTAGTTTTTGCGGCATCATTCTTAGGAGCTTTTGATTTAACATTACCGCATTCATGGATAAATAAAGCTGACAAAGCCTCTGATAGAGGTGGTTTTATTGGCATATTTTTTATGGCATTGGTTTTAGCCTTAGTATCATTTTCTTGTACAGGTCCTATTGTTGGAACATTATTGGTAGAGGCTGCATCAGGAGGTAGTTATTTGGGACCAATTATTGGTATGCTAGGTTTTTCATTAGCTATTGCTTTACCATTTGCACTTTTTGCAGCATTTCCAGGTTGGTTAAACTCATTACCTCAATCAGGTGGTTGGCTAAACTCTGTAAAAGTTGTTTTAGGATTTTTAGAGTTAGCACTTGCATTCAAATTCTTATCTAATGCAGACTTAGTATGGCAAACACACCTTTTGGAAAGAGAAGTGTTTATTGCTATATGGATTATCATCTTTGCCTTCTTAACAATGTATCTGTTAGGAATATTCAAGTTGGCGCACGATAGTGATTTAAAATATGTTTCGGTAGGTCGATTATTCACTGCTGTAATAACGGGAATGTTTACGGTTTATATGATACCAGGTTTGTGGGGTGCTCCATTAAAAATTATTAATGCTTTCCCTCCTCCAATGCACTATAGCGAATCGCCATATGGTGTAGGTTTTACTCAAGGCGGAGGAAGTACTATTTCTCATTCTGAAGAGGAAGGTCAACATTTAGGTCCTCAAGGAATTATGGTCTTTCACGACTACGATAAAGGAATAGCACATGCTAAAAAAGTGGGATTGCCAATAATGATAGACTTTACAGGCTGGGCATGTGTAAATTGCCGTAAGATGGAAGAGCAAGTGTGGTCAAATTCAGAGGTTAAAAGAATACTTACTGAAGATGTTGTTTTGATTTCTTTGTATGTAGATGAAAGAACACCTTTAGCTGAAAACGAACAATACGAGACGACTATTGCTGGTAAAAAGAAAAAGGTTAGAACTGTAGGTGATAAATGGACTGTTTTACAAGCCGAAACCTATAAAACTAACTCTCAACCCTATTATGTAATTCTAGATCATGATGAAAATCAACTTGGGGCTTCTGCTAACTATCAAGATTATGGTAAGGTAGATTTATTTAAAACTTGGTTGCAAGAAGGTGTAGCCGAATTTTATCAGTAAAAGGAATTCCTTTTATTGATATGATTTTTTCCTTTATGTTAATTTATATCAATTAAAAAAATACTTTCTTGGATATTTATTTTGCAATAGAGCTTATTTCTGTCCTTTTCGGCTTAGTGTTTTTAGTGTTACTCATTAGGCAAAATGTTTTATGCTGGTGGTTTGGAATTGCAGGTTCTTTATTAAGTATTTTGTTATTCTACCACACTAAATTATATTCAGAATCTATACTATATTCGTATTACGTTTTGATGGGCTTTTATGGTTATTATTCTTGGAACAATAATAAATCTAAAAGCAATCAAACTTTAGCAATTAGTGAAAAGGGATTAGGTTTTCATTTAATGGCAATAGTAAGTTCTGCTTTAACTGCTATTTGTTTAGGTTGGTATTTTGAAAATTATTCAGACGCCACCTCTCCATACTTGGATGCACTAACTACTATATTCAGTTTCTTTGCTACTTACCTTGAGGCTAAAAAAATTCTTTCAGCTTGGATTTATTGGATAATAATTAATGGATTAACTATTGGTTTGTACTTCACAAAAGGATTAGACATTTATTCTACTCTATCTGTTATATATTTCGTGATGTCGTTTGTTGGATATGTCAAGTGGAAAAAAGAGCTTGTCTAATTTATTTTCCGTGACATTGTTTGAATTTCTTTCCGCTTCCACATGGGCATGGTTCATTTCTGCCCACTTTTTGTTCTACTCTTACCGGTTGTACACGGGCTTGTTTCTTTGGTTCAGTATTAGCATTGCCACCAATGTCTTGACGGCTGGTTTGTAGTTTTTCTCTAGCAATTTTTTGCTCTTGTTGGACAGAAGTTTGTTCAGGAAGATTCGCTTTCATTAAAAAGGATACGATATCTTTATTCACCTTTTCTATCATCTGTTTAAACAAGTTGAACGACTCAAACTTATAGATCAAAAGAGGGTCTTTTTGCTCGTATGTAGCATTTTGAACGGATTGTTTTAAATCGTCAAGCTCTCTAAGGTTCTCTTTCCAAGACTCATCAATTATAGCTAAACTGACACCTTTTTCTATAGATAAAGGTATGTTTCCTCCTTCAGATTCAAAGGCTTCTTTCAAATTAGTTACTACTTGTAAGGTTTTTAAACCATCGGTAAATGGTATAACAATGTTTTGATAGGTTGCCGATTGGTTTTCATATACGTCCTTAATGACAGGGTATGTCTTTTGCGAAATGACTTCCGACTTTGTTTTATAATTTGTTATAGCATTTTGATAAACTCTATTGGTTAAGTCCTCAGATTTTAGTGATTTGAATTCGGCTTCATCTACCGGGCAATCTATACTTAAGAAACGAATAAGTTCAAGTTTGAATCCTTCAAAATCCTGCAATGTTTGATACTCATTGACAATAGCCTCTGAGGTATCGTAAATCATATTGTCAATATCTACGGCTAGTCTTTCACCAAATAATGCGTGTTTTCTTTTCTTATATATGACGGTTCTTTGAGCATTCATGACATCATCATACTCAAGTAGTCGTTTTCTTATACCAAAGTTGTTTTCTTCTACTTTCTTTTGAGCACGTTCAATGGACTTAGTTATCATAGAGTGTTGAATGACCTCACCTTCTTCAAGCCCCATTCTATCCATCATTTTGGCAATTCTATCTGAGCCAAATAATCGCATTAAGTTATCTTCTAGAGACACAAAGAATTGTGATGAGCCTGGATCTCCTTGACGTCCTGCACGACCTCTCAGCTGCCTATCAACTCTTCGAGAGTCGTGGCGTTCGGTACCAATGATAGCCAATCCGCCATTTGCTTTGACTTCATCAGAAAGTTTGATGTCTGTACCACGACCTGCCATATTCGTTGCTATGGTCACATTACCACCTTTTCCAGCTTCGGCTACAATGTCAGCTTCTTTTTGATGAAGTTTTGCATTAAGTACATTGTGCTTAATGTTTTTCATTTTAAGTAGTCTGCTAAGTAGCTCTGAAATTTCAACAGAGGTTGTACCTACCAAAACAGGTCTTCCTTGCTTACTCAATTCAACAATCTCATCTATGACTGCATTGTATTTTTCTCTTGCAGTTTTGTAAACTTTGTCTTCTTTATCGTCTCTTTGAATAGGACGATTTGTAGGAATTACAACTACATCTAATTCATAAATATCCCAAAATTCTCCTGCTTCGGTTTCAGCTGTACCTGTCATACCTGACAGTTTGTTGTACATTCTGAAATAGTTTTGTAGAGTAATGGTAGCAAAGGTTTGGGTGGCGGCTTCTATTTTTACGTTTTCTTTAGCCTCTATAGCTTGGTGGAGTCCGTCAGAATAACGTCTTCCATCCATAATACGACCAGTTTGTTCATCAACAATCTTTACTTTGTTGTCCATTAAAACGTATTCTACATCTTTTTCAAAGAGTGTGTAAGCTTTTAGTAATTGATTTACAGAGTGAATACGTTCACTTTTGATGGAATAATCTCTCATTAGCTCGTCTTTTTTGACAAGCTTTTCTTTTTCTGATAAATCGGATTTCTCTAGCACAGCTATTTCTGCACCAACATCTGGCATAATGAAAAAGTTGTTATCATCTGAATTGCTAGTAATAAGGTCAATCCCTTTATCTGTTAGTTCAATAGCATTGTGCTGTTCATCAATTACAAAAAAGAGGTCTTCATCGACTTTTGGCATGTCTTTACCTTGGTCTTGCATGTAGAAGTTTTCTGTTTTTTGCAATAAAGTCCTTACACCATCTTCACTTAAGTATTTTATAAGCGCTTTATTCTTAGGAAGTCCTCGATAAGCTCTGAGTAATTTGAAACCACCTTCCTTATCATCACCTTCATTGATGAGCTTTTTAGCATCAGCTAAAACGGTATTAACGAATTTCTTTTGAGCATCTACTAGTGAGCTGATTTTATGTTTCAATTCACCAAATTCGTGTTTATCACCTGTGGGTGTAGGACCAGAAATAATTAATGGTGTACGTGCATCATCAATTAGTACTGAATCCACCTCATCAACAATAGCATAATTATGAGGTCTTTGAACTAAATCTTGAGGCCTTCTTGCCATATTATCTCTTAAGTAATCAAAGCCAAACTCATTGTTTGTTCCATAAGTGATATCAGCGAGATATGCTTTTCTTCTTTCTTCAGAGTTAGGTTGATGTCTATCAATACAGTCTATTGTTAAACCGTGAAATTGATAAATAGGTCCCATCCATTCGCAGTCTCTTTTAGCCAAGTAATCGTTTACTGTTACTAGGTGAACACCTTTTCCTGCTAGGGCATTTAAATAAACGGGTAGGGTAGCAGAAAGTGTTTTACCTTCACCTGTTTGCATTTCTGCAATTCTACCAGAGTGTAATACATATCCACCAATTAATTGAACGTCATAATGAACCATATTCCATTCAATTTCATTTCCTGCAGCTATCCATTTGTTGTGAAAAGTGGCTTGTTCACCATTAATTTCCACATTACTATATTCTGCCGACAAGTCTTTATCAAAGTCATTGGCAGTAACTATAATGTTTCCTTGTGAAAAGCGTGCAGCTGTTTCTTTGACTACTGCAAAGGCTTCAGGCAAAATATCTTCAAGTTTTTCTTCTGTTGTACTAACTATTTCTTTTTGTAGCTTGTCTATTTGGCTATATATATCTTCTTTTTCTTGAAGTTCTATATCAGAATTTTCAGCTTTTTCTGTAAGTGATTTTATATCATCTTCTAGCTCTTGAGTTGCTTCCTTTATTTGTTTTTTGAACAACTCCGTTTTTTGCCTTAGTTCGTCATTAGAAAGTGCTTGAATAGATGGATAAACAGCTTTTATTTTATGAATGATAGGATTAATTTCTTTTAAATCCTTATCGTATTTGTTGCCAAAAAGCTTAGTTGTAAAATCGAATAGTCCCATCGCCTAAAATTATGCTGTTAAATTATGGATTAGCAAATTTACTTTTTTAAGAGATATACATGGCTTTTTGTATAAAAAAAAGCTGCGAAACTGCAGCTTAATGTTTTAATATTCATCTTCATTGAAGAAGAAGTCGTCTTTATCTGGATAATCAGGCCAAATATCTTCAATAGAATCAAACATTTCGCCATCATCTTCTAATTCTTGAAGATTTTCTACTACTTCCATAGGGGCTCCAGAGCGAATGGCAAAATCGATAAGTTCATCTTTGTTTGCAGGCCAAGGCGCGTCTTCTAGTTTTGATGCTAATTCTAATGTCCAATACATAACCTTAAATATTTTTTGCAAATGTAATTTTTTTAGTCAAATAGACAATACTTTTTTTACATTCTAGGTGTCCAAGGTATTTCTTTAGCGTTTAACTTTTTGGTTAAAAAACGGCATAAAACGAATAAATAGTCAGAAAGTCGGTTTAAATATTTAAGGATTAAATCAAATTGTAATGTAGTTTCTGGCAAGTCAATAACTAAGCGTTCTGCTCTACGACAAATACATCTTGCTATATGACAATATGATACAGTGGTATGCCCGCCTGGTAGAATAAAAGATTTCATTTCAGTTAATTCTTCATTCATTTTATCGATTTCTTTTTCTAGTAATTGAATATCCTTTTCGTCAATTAATGGTAGTTTCATTTTATTTGATGCACCATCATTTGCTAGTAATGCACCTATAGTAAATAATCGGTCTTGTGTTTCGACTAGCATATCAAAGGATTGTTGGTCTATGTCTTGATCTCTAACTAAACCAATGTATGAGTTGAGTTCGTCAATAGTACCATATGCTTCAATTCTAGAGTTGTTTTTTGGTACTCGTTTTCCGCCAATAAGTTGGGTAGTTCCTTTATCTCCTTTTTTAGTATAAATCTTCATATCTTTAATTTATTGCTTGGGGGATTTATTTACCTTATCGCTTTCTATTTCACCGTCTTTAAGTCTAATTATTCGATGGGCATATTGTGCAATATCTTCCTCATGTGTTACAATAATAATGGTGTTTCCATTTTTATGAATATTTTGAAAAAGAGCCATTATTTCTTCAGAAGTAGCGCTATCTAAATTTCCAGTAGGTTCATCAGCTAAAATAATAGAAGGGTTATTGACTAAGGCTCTTGCAACTGCTACGCGTTGTCTTTGTCCTCCAGAAAGTTCATTTGGTCTGTGATTAACTCTGTCCGATAGATTAACTTTTTCTAATGCCACTAACGCTTTTTGCCGTCTTTCTTTTTTGTCAAAACCAGAATATATTAGTGGAAGCATTACATTTTCTAAAGCCGTAGATTTAGGTAGTAAATTGAAACTTTGAAATACAAATCCTATTTCTTTATTTCTAATTTCAGCTAAACTGTTGTCATTTAATAAGCTGACATTTTTGTCTGCCAAATGATATTTTCCGTTAGTTGGTGTATCTAAACACCCAAGTATATTCATTAACGTAGATTTACCAGAACCAGACTGTCCCATCAGAGCTACAAATTCATTTTTTTTAATAGAAATATCAATCTTTTTTAAAGCTTTGATGGTTTCATTTCCTACATGAAAATGCCTTGCAATATTTTCAATTTCAATAACTGCCATATTTGGTGTAAAGTTAATTAAAAACGAATGATAAAATTTTCTTTTACTTGCTCTTTTCTAAAAAACACAAGTCCAATGAAAAATAGGTCAATACTTATAGTGACTTCTTTTTGAGTTATTATCTTTCTCCAAACTTCCTCCATTTCCTTGCGTTGATGGATGTTATTAATGGCTACAATGCTATTGTTGTGAAAATATTTAAGATGATTCATTAATTCACTTAGTGTCAAGCTTTGGTTATTTTTTATATTGTAAAATGCAAAGTCAAAACTTTCCATCTGTATTTTTTTTTGAGTTTTAACTTCAGAAATTTCATTTGTTTTTAAATTATAAAAGAACAAATTGGTTTTGAGCTGAATATTACTCAGAAATATTCCATTTAAAGTTTCAATACCTCCTATTTCTAAAATATTTTCTGACTTATAATGAGTTATTAATCTGTAGATTAATGTGAGGCACTTCAAATTAATTGTGTTGTCATTTAAATTTCGAATTTTTGCATATTCTTGTTTATAGCTTTTATCATTTATAACATTGGTGACTAAGTCGTAAACAAATGGAGAATGAACGCCATGCTCTGTTTTGCTAACAAAAAGATACTTTAGGTATTTTATAAGGAATAGTAATTTGCTCATTTAGCAAATTTAGCAATCTATCTTAACAGAGTAATTGAACCTTTTTTATGAATTTTTTTACCTGTCATGTTTGATTCTACAGTAAGTACATAAATGTAAACTCCTGATGGTACTTGAGTTCCATTTTTATATGAACCATCCCAAGAGATACTTTCATCATTGCTATAGAATAAAGATTCGCCAAAACGACTGAACACTTCAAATTCATATTTCACGCCCTCTATAGAAAAGATAGATACATCGAATGTATTGTGTAAATTATCGTCATTGGCAGGGGTAAATGAATTAGGTACGTATACCTCAAACATTTCTTTAAAATGCGCTTGAATATTATCAGAAGATTCGACAGTGAAATTCACATTACTATTATCTTCGCTAGGGTTAAGTATGTTAGTTTGCTTGTCCCAGTGAGAAAACCTCCAGCCATTGGTAGGAATTGCTTCTAGGCTAACTGATTCATTAAAGGGATAAGTTGCTGTCACAATGGTATCTCCAATTAAAATATTATTAGCTCTTATTTGTCCACTTCCTTTAGGAGTGACTTCATATGACACGTCATAAAAGATATTTGCATCGTAATAAATCGTTATGGTGTCAGACTTATCTACATTGAATGAAAATACAGGAGAAATAGATTCTCCAGCAAAATAACCATTGCTAGAGGTCATGTAAGAAAAGTCCCAAGCTATATTGGACTTGGCATCTAGGCTAATGTTGGTGCCATAAAATTCTGTAGTAGTATAGGGGAATGATGATATTACATTACCGTTAATTTCGACATCTACTTCTGCATATGATGGTTCTAATATGTAAGTTAAATCAAAATCTTGTTGGTTTAAATGTAAAACGATAGTATCAGAGCTGTTAGCTACTATACTTACGTTTTCATCTGTAGTTGTTGGCGAAAATGAATGGTTTGTACTACTCCAATATGCCATTTGACATCCTAAGTTTGGCTGTGCATTTAACACAATATTGCTGTTGTCAATATATGCTTGCGTGTGTGGAAATGCAGTAATAGAATTTCCGTCTATAGACATGCTGCCTGAACCCATAGGTTCAACTAAAAATGTTATATCGTTAGCATTAAAATAAAATACGATAGTTACATCACCCAATAGTTCTAATGAGAAATCCGTATCGGTTTCATTATAGTTGTAATTATCATTACTAATAATCTCATAATAAGAGAAATTGCCACTAGTAACACTAAAATCAATATCAATTCCACCAA